>CAYYOK010000001.1:0-127528 GCA_964473205.1 uncultured bacterium
GATGCCGAGGTCGACGGCGGCGACGGTGGCGTAGACGGTGCCGGTCACGCCCGGCACCTCGAGCACGACGTCGAGCGTCTCGCCCGAGCGCGCCTCTGCAGGTGCGGTCAGCACCGCCTCCAGGACCCGTTCGCCCGGATCGACGGCGGCGTGCGCGAGGCCCAGGCTGCGCGCGGGCAGGTGCTCGGGGCTGTCGCTGGGACGGATGAGGCTGGCGGTGACGTAGGCACCCGCGCCCCACTCGTCGGTGACGGGCAGCTCGACGGTCGTCTCGCCCGTCACCTCGACGAGGCGCAGGTCGATGACCCGGTCGGAGAGCACCGAGATCAGCGCGACTCCAGGCTCCTCGGGGACCAGCCGGAGCCGCGCTACGTCGCCGGGCGCGTACGTCTCGGCATCGAGCGAGACGGCGAGCAGGTCGGGCGTCTCGCGCGTGGCGTCGGCCGACACCCAGCCGGCCGAGAAGGACAGCGACGCGCCGGCTAGCGGCGCATCTCGGTAGGTGGCCCGCAGCTCGTACCTGCCCCAACTCACGGGCACGCTCAGCCGCGCGGGCTCGCCCTGCAGCGTCAGCGTCCCCTCGCCGACGCGCTGGCGCTGCGTCACCGGCTCCCAGTACCAGCGGCTGCCGATCGAGTACCACTGATAACGGGTCTCGACGCGGTCGATCTGCCAGCTCAGCTCCCCGCTGCCGGCGGTCCCGTCGGGCTCGACGATGACGAGGTCGAAGGCGGCCTCGGAGCCCTCGCCCAACGCACCGTCGAAGGCGGGCCGGATCCCGACCACGGCCGAGGTCGGACTCAGAGGCCGCACGACCTGGCGCTCGACCGGGCGCGAGGCGCCGTCGATCAGCGTGGCTAGCACCGTCAGCGCGTATGGGCGGGCGTCGAACGCCAGCCTGTCGAGCTGCAGTGGCGTCTCGAGCCTGCCTAGTGCGTCGGTGACGAGGCCGGATGCCAGGGGGCGCATCTGGGTGTCGACGCGCTGATCGAAGCGGCCGAAGCGGTAGCCGGGCCAGCCCGGCAGCGTGTCGGTGGCGGAGACGGTGATGGTACCCGTGACCGTCATCCCCGCGGCCGGCGCGCCGAACAGATGGCGGGCCTCGAGCTGCAGCGGCGGCGGCGCTGCCGGGTCGATGGGGCCCTCACCGGCCAGCGTCAGCTCGACGTCGATGCGCTCGGGCAGGAAGTCCTCGACCAGCACGGTGCGGCTGGCGAGAGGCGGCGCGGTGGGATCTATGAGCGTCTCGATCCGCCACGGGCCGCGCGGCACGTCGGCGCGCAGCGCCAGGGCCACCACGTGCCCGCCGGCGCGTCCCTGTCTGTCGACGACGCTGGCGTACTCGACGCCGTCGGGGCGCAGCAGGCGCACCGTCAGCGGCATGTCTGTGACGGCATCTGCCTTCGCGTCGCGCACGAGGATCGTCAGGTTGATCGTCTCGCCGGGGCGGTAGACGCCGCGGTCGGTGGCGATGAACACGTCGAGCGGACCAGGCGCTTCGCGCCCGGCGACGCCGCGGTCGGACAGGTCGAACTCCGTCTCCTCGAGCGAGAGCACCGAGAAGTCGTCGGCGTCCTCGACGACCACCAGCGCAGGCGCCGAGTTGCCGCTGCCTAGCGCGAGCCCGGCGGGGAAGACGACGTGACCCATCTCGTCGGTCGTCGCATCACCCAGCTCCCGGTTGGAGCGTGCCACCAGCGACACGCGAGCGCCGCTCAGGGGCTGCCCGTCGGACAGGCGCTGCACGACGACGTGCAGTCCGTCCGAGCCGGCGAGGGTCGTGACCCCGAGGTCGGAGACCAGGAACCACTGCATGGCCGGCGCGACCTCGTACGGGTCGGCGCCGGTCACCGCGGCGCGCAAGACGTAGACGCCGGGCTCGAGCTCCCCGGCGGCGTCGAGCGGCAGCAGCGAGGTCGTGGCGACGTTGAGCGCACCGTCGAGCCGCGCCTCACCCTCCCAGATACGCTCGGCCAGCATCGACTCGAAGCGGCTGCTCTCCCACACACCGAGGGCCTGCAGGAAGCTGCCCTCGCGGATCGAGGTGACGAGGTTGCGGTCGGAGACGTGCAGCAGGGTCAGCTCGAGGTCGTTGGCGTTGACGGTCTCGACCGGCAGCGCGCGCGTGCCGCGCGCCGGCAGCACGTAGGCGCGGCCGGGGAAGCGCACCGAGGGACTGCGGTCGCGCACGTAGACGTCGCGCGGCACGTCGGTCTGGAGGACGTCGCCGTCGGCGCTGGGCAGGCCGGAGCGCAGGACGATGCTGTAGCGCTCGCCGTAGACGACACCGGCGATGCACAGCTGCTGCCCATCCGCTTCGACGGCCAGGCCGGCGGCCGACCTCTGCACGTAGGGCGAGTAGTCGAAGTTGGCTACCAGCGGCTCCGAGAACGTGACGCAGATCCGCGGCGCGGCGCTGCTGGCGTCGACGTCGTGGGCGAGGACCCTGAAGCCGAAGACCTCGCGCAGACGCGCCAGCTCGGTCGGCGAGATGCCGGGGGCGACGCGGTCGGCTAGCTCCAACGCCTCCAGCGCCGTGGTGCCGCGGAACGTGGCCTCGAGCGCGCGCGCCAGTAGGGCCAGGGCGTCGGCGTTCTCCGGCTCGGGCAGGCGCAGCGCCGCGTTGAGCGCGGCGGTGCCGGCCTGGAGGTTCAGCTCGTAGCGGCGCGCCGGAGTGGCGGCGGCAGATTCGGACAGCGCGCGAGCGTGCGCCAGCCACGCGGCGCCGCTGTCAGCGGCGTTGACGGCGGCGCCGGTCGAGTACACGGCATCGGCGGGTGTTTGGCGTGTCGCCAGGTCGAGCCATGCACCTTCGTCGAACCCTTGCGCCGGGTAGAGCTCGGCTACCATCACGGCCTGCTCGCGCGCGCGTTCGAAATCGTAGTCGAAGAGGAAGCCCAGCTCGGCAGCCAGCGCGCGAGCCTGCGCCAGCTCGGCTTCGCTCCTGACGTTGATGATGCCAGAGACGGCGTCGGGATACGCGACGAGCTCGCCGGCGGGGTTCTTCAGGTAGCAGACGCCGTTGCGCTGGTCGAACGTGAAGGCGGCGCAGTCGTCGTCTCGCAGACAGGCGGCGTGACAGCGCTCGAGGGTTATGTCGTAAATGACCTGGATGTCGTTACCTGGGATGTCGGTGTCTGTGTGGGTCGTGGCGTGGCGCTCCGGTATCGGAGCGTCCTGAGCCCACGCCGCCGTCGGCGCGATGACGGCGAGGATGGTCACGAGCAGCTCCATGAGCCGGCGTGACCTGCCTGAGCCTCGTCTGACTGGGGTGCGGGAGGGGAGTTGGGGACGGGTTCGCGAAGGCATTAGGGCCTCCCGTGGCTGGGATGAAAGCAGGCTAGCACGGGGTATCGGCGGGTCAGTCGGCTTCTCCCAGACCGCTCCAGAACGGCAATTTCCCACATCTAGGGGCGAGAAACGCCGTGTGTGTGGGCTTTCGTCCACTTCGGCCAGAACTCGCCATGGTCTCATCTCGATCTAGGGAGAAAACAAGGCGAGCTGTTGCTGCCGCCCGCCACGTTCGGCGGGACCGGTCTCCTTGGCGCGACCTGCGCCTACTGCTCCAGGCCTTGGCGGTCGCCTACCTGGTCGTCACCTTCGGCTTCACCACGGTCGGCGTGATCGGCAGGTCGATGGAGCCGGCGCTACACGGCGCTCGCCCCGGAGGCAGCCCGTTGAGCCTCCTGTTCGCGGGCGACCGCCTGTTCGTTCCCAAGTACGAGACCTGGTTGAGGCGCGCCGGAGTGCTCGGCGGTTACGAGCGCGGCGAGATCGTCGTGCTGCGCGAGCCGGCCAACGCCCCGAGCGCCCTCGTCAACGGCAGGCGCAGCCTGGTGATCAAGCGCGTCGTCGGTGTGCCTGGCGACAGGGTGCGGATCGAGAGCGGCCGGGTTCACGTCAACGGCGTCGTCGTCGACGACGGCCTCGGCTCCCAGTCCGGCGCGCTGCGAGCGCATCCGGTCGACTTCCCGAGCGTGGTGATCGAGGACGGCGAGGTCACGGGCCTAGTCATGGGGTTCAACGACGCCCTCGCGCGCGCTTCCACACCCATCCTGCCCGGACGAGGTGGCGCTCACGAGGCGCTCTCGATCGACGACCCCCGCGTGCAGCTCTACTACGGTGCGGTCCTGAGCGACGTCGAGGTGCCGGTCGGCACCAGCGAGGGGGTGCCTGTCGTCCTCGACCTCGTCGTTCCGCCCGGCAGCTACTTCGTGCTCGGCGACAACCGTTCGTTCGGAGGCAGCGAGGACTCGCGCTACTTCGGCACGGTCGACGCGATGTCGATCACCGGCCGGGCTACCGCCGTGATCTGGCCGTTCAGTCGCGACGGCGCCGGCAACGCCAGAAGGCTGACTCCGCCGCCGGCCTACAGCGGGCTGTGACCTGGCCGTCTATAACTAGGTCATGTCCTCGAAGCAAGGCTTGGATCCGATCTCCGTCACGGTGACGGGCCGCATCGCCCGACCCCAGCACATCGTCTACGAAGCGGTCGCCGACCCGGCGCAGCTCTCGAGCTACTTCACCACCGGCGGCGCCGAGGGGCGGCTCGAGCCCGGCAACGACGTCACCTGGGACTTCCACGACTTCCCCGGCGCGTTCCCGGTCACGGTCGTGGAGGCCGTCGCACCCGAGCGCATCGTCGTCGAATGGGGAGCGGTGCACGGCGCCGGCGACGGAGCCTCGAACCGCGTCACCTTCGAGTTCGAGCCGCTCGACGGCGACACCCGCACGCTCGTGAGGATCACCGAGGCGGCTTGGCAGCCTACGTCGGACGGGATCAAGGCAGCCCTCGGCAACTGCGAGGGTTGGACCGGGATGCTCGCGGCCATGAAGGCGTGGCTCGAGCACGGGATCAACCTGCGGGCTGGGTTCTATCGCTGATCTCTCTCTGACGGACTAAGCTAGACTAAGGAAAGGCGACACGGATCTTGGGCAGCCGCGAGAAGACACGGATGGTCAACGTTCACGAGGCGAAGACCCAGCTCTCGAGGCTCCTGGACAGGGCCCATGCAGGCGAGGAGATCATCGTGGCGAAGGCGGGGAAGCCGTATGCGCGCCTCGTGCCGCTCTCCGTCCAGCAGGAGCCTCCAGTGCTCGGCCGCTTCGCCGGCCGACTACAGCCCATAGACGACGCCGTTTTCTTCGAGCCGTTACCTGATGAAGAGCTCTCGGCCTGGGAAGGCGCCGTCCCGGAGTGAGACTGCTACTCGACACGCACGCCTTCATCTGGGCGGTCGTCACCCCAGAGAAGCTCTCGGGAGCGGCGCTGGATGCGATGCAAGCAAGCGACCGGCAGGTGTTCCTGAGCAGCGCCACCGCCTGGGAGCTCGCGACGAAGCACCGCATCGGAAGACTCCCGCAGGCCCGGCCTGTGCTAGACGACTTCGAGAACCTCGCCGAGGACCTGAAGGCGCAGATGCTTCCGATCACGCAAGGTCATGCGATCAGGGCCTGCCTGATGACTAGCGAGCACCGCGATCCCTTCGACCGGATGTTGGCTGCTCAGGCGCAACTGGAGGACCTCTACCTCGTTACGCGAGACCCGGCCTTCGCGGCGCTCGACGTGCGAGTCGTCTGGTGACGTCGACGAACCGGCCCCTGATGCGCGCAGCGGACGGGGTCGGGCCAGCGAGCTGTCTCAGAACAGCTCGACCCTACCCATCCCGCTGATCGCCTCGGCCGAGAACGTCTGCACCCCGAACGGCGCGACCGGGGAGAGCTCGATGTACAGCTCGAGCCGGCCGTGCTCGGCAGGAAGGGACCACTTCGCTCGAGCCGGGCGCTCCGTGTCGGGGGCCTTGCCGGTCGGCCGCGGCGTCCCGATGCTCACCAGCGCCTGCTGCAGGTACTCGATCCTGCGCGCCAGGGCGAAGTCCATCTCGGCGTTCTCGGCGAAGAGACCGGCGTAGCGCCTCGCCAGCTCCGTGGCGTCGGACTCCCGAGCCTCGCAGACCAGCTTCGTGATCTCCTCGGCGGCCGCCAGCGTCTCCGCCCACGGTTCGCGCTTGACGGGGTTGCGCTCGGCCTTGGCGATCAGCGGCAGGATCACGCGCCTGGCGAGGCCGGGCACCGCCGAATGCGTGCCGTTGGCTGAGGCCACGACCGCGTACCCGGACTCCGGATGCCACAGCATGTAAGCCGTGAAGCCCGGGTAACCGCCCGAGTGCGCGAGCAGCTTGCCGTGCTCAGGGCAGTCCTCGATGACGAGGCCGTACCCGTAGCCATGCATCACGAGGCCTTGCAGCGGCTCAGGAGCCCGAGCGACGCCGATGTGCGTCAGCGGCTGCTGCGCTTCGAGGAGGTCGGCGGCGGTGAAGCTCACGCCGGCCGGCACCTCCTTGCTCATGTACAGCCGCGTCCAGGTCACCAGGTCGCGGACGCTCGAGTACAAGCCTCCGATGGGCGAGAACACGCCTGGCCCGCTGGGTGGTTGCGGTGTCCAGCCACCAGGCTGGCCAGGCAGCAGCGGCTCGCGGTGGTAGCCGGGCGCGCTCGAGGCCAGCTCGTTCTCGGCGAAGCGGGTGTCCGCGAGGCCGAGCGGGTCGATGATGCTCTCACGCACGAACTGCCTGTAGTCCTGGCCGCTGGTTCGCGAGACGATCTCGCCCAGGAGCGCGTAACCGAGGTTGGCGTACTCGAAGTCGCTGCCCGGCGGGAACGTCAGCCGCAGACCGTCAGCCAGCCAGACGCTCAGCTCCTCGCGCGTCCTCGACTCCTGACGGTCGCCCCACGGGTTGTCCGTAGCGATGCCGCCGGACATCCCCAGCAGGTGCCTGATGCGGAGCGCCGGCCAGTCGGCCGGGGCCTCGAGCCGCAGCTCGGGCAGATGCCCCCTGACCTCGTCGTCGAGCCCGATCAGACCGGCGCGGCGCAGCGAGAGGACCGCCAGCGCGGTGAAGCTCTTGGTCAGCGACGCCACCCGGAACGGCGTCCTGATGTCGTAGCCGTCGGAGCCCCACGCCCGCGACGACAGGATCTCGCCGTCCTTCGCGACGGCGACGATGCCGCTGGGGCTGTAGTTGCTCGCGGCGAACTGCTCTACCGCCGCGGTTAGATCGGGTGCTTCACTCTCTGGCAACGGGTCGGGCAGGGTGTCGGTCATGGCGGAAGTCTACGAGAACCTCGCCGACCTCCCGCTTGCGGTGCGCCTTGGGCAGCTCCTCCACCAGGCCGTAGAAGATGAAAGCGACCACGCGGGTGTTCGCGGGCCGATGCGCCTGACCCAGCAGCGGCCAGAACCCCTCGTGCGCATCGACCCCAGCCGTCGACCACTTGGTCGCTACGCCCTTCGACCACAGGTGCAGGCAGAGGTTCTGCACGGCGCAGGCGGTGGCTGCGTAGTCCTCCAGCCGTGTGACCTCGCTCGCATCCTCCGCGCTGGTGCACGTGACGATGACCACGCCGGGCACTTTGGCCCAGTCTTGCCGCTTGGCGAGCGCTCGATCCGGGCTCGACCCCGTCCGCTCCGACTGCTCGCCCCACATCGCAGCCAGGAGCTCCTTGCGCTCGTCGTCGAGGAGGTAGAAGCGCCACGGCTCGGTGCGCTTGTGGTTCGGTGCCCAACGGGCGGATTCGACGGCCGCCACCACCTCGCCGTGGTCGAGGCTGGGTCCGTCGATGAGCCGACCCTGGGCGACGGAACGGCGGGTGCGGATGACCTCGACGGTCGAAGCGGCGCTGACCGCGCCGGAAGCTGGTGCGTCCTGGGTTGTAGCCACGGCGGATTCTATCCATGGGTGCTCGCGGCCGGCGTTCGCTGTGGACCGAACGCAAGGTGGGCTGGTCGAGCACGCGGCCGGCGAGCTGGTCGCGCAAAGCACCCGCGCTCACGTAACTAATCCAGACTGAGATCGACTTCTCATGCAACTCGCCGACAAGCGCCCGATGATCGGCCATGCACTTCTCTCCGTCCTCCTCGGTGAGCGCCGAGCGTCATCTCGCCAACCGACTCACCTGGGGCGCAAGGCCGGAGGACATCGCGCGCGTCCGCGAGCTGGGCGCCGCCGGGTACGTGGAGTGGCAGCTCGACCACGAGGCGATCGACGACCCGCTGGTGGAACGCTTCCTCGAGCGGAACCCGGTGCTGACGGCGGACATCGGCGGGATCCGCCGCGCTCTGGACGAGGATTACGGCGCCGTCTGGCAGCAGGTGCTGTGGGGGCGCCTCTACCGCGCGGCCTTCAGCGAGCGGCAGCTCTTCGAGAAGATGGTCGAGTTCTGGACCGACCACTTCAACGTGCCGCTGCCGGACATGATCCCGGAGAAGGTCATCGACGACCGCGAGGTCGCCCGCTCCCACGCTCTCGGCCGCTTCCACGACCTGCTGCTCGCCTCGGCGCGCAGCCCCGGGATGCTGCTCTACCTGAACAACGCCAGCAGCCACAAGGACCACCCGAACCAGAACTACTCGCGCGAGCTGCTCGAGCTGCACACGCTCGGGGTGGACGGCGGCTACACACAGCAGGACGTCATCGAGGTCGCGCGCTGCTTCACCGGCTGGACGCTGCAGGAGGGCTGGCGCGGGCCGATGGTCTTCGACAGGCACATGCACGACGAGGGCGAGAAGGTCGTGCTCGGCCACCGCATCGTCGCCGGTCGAGGCATCGAGGACGGGCTGCAGGTGCTCGACATCCTCGCCACCCACCCGTCGACCGCCAGCTTCGTGAGCCGCAAGCTGTGTCGGCGTTTCGTGGCCGACGATCCGCCCGCGAACCTCGTCGCCGAAGTGGCCGCCACCTTCACCGCCAGCGACGGCGACATCCGCGCCGTGCTTCGCACGCTGTTCGCGTCTCAGGAGTTCATGGCGTCGCGCGGCACGAAGTTCCGGCGGCCGCTGGAGTCGATGGCGGCGATGCTGCGCGCGCTTAGGCCATCGGTCGAGATACATGACACCTGGTTGGTCAACTACTCGCTCGAGCGCCTCGGTCACCTGCCGTATCACTGGTTCCCTCCCAACGGCTACCCGGACATGGCCGAGCCGTGGTTCAACGTGAACGGCCTCCTGCACCGCTGGAACGCCGCGATGGTCCTCGCGCACACTGACCAGGGCTGGACCGACGGTGCCATCACCCTCGACCTCGACGACGTCGTGCCGGCCGCGACGACCGTCGTCTCGCTCGTCGACGCGGCCTGGGAGCGCCTCGTCGGGGATCCGATCCAAGACTCGACGAGATCGACCCTGCTCGCGGCGCTCGACGAGCCAGCTCCCTTGGAGCGCGTGACCGCCGAGTTCCGCGCCGACCGCCTGCCAGCCCTCGTCGGGCTGATCATGGCTTCCCCCGAGTTCCAGCTCACCTAAGGCCACGATCTAGGGCCACCGAGGAGAATCAGATGTCGAGCAGCAAGCTCCTACGCACCGCCTCGATGCCGGCAGCAGGCTGCGACGAGTACCGCACCCTCGACCAGAAGGGCGTCAGCCGCCGCACCTTCCTCAAGGCGGTTGCCGGCGGCGGCGCGCTGATGCTGACCAACTCGCTGTTCCCCGGTCTGCCGTTCGTCGCGTTCGCGCAGACGCCGCGCGAAGTCGACACGCTCGTCGTTGTGTTCCTGCGGGGCGGGATGGACGGTCTCAGCGCCGTCATCCCCGTGGGCGAGGGGGCGAGGTTCTACGACCGGCGCCGCGCCACCGCGATCCCCGAGGGCAGCGTCCTCGACCTCGACGGCTTCTTCGGCTTCCACCCTGCGCTGGCTCCGCTGCACGAGATCTACCGCGGCGGCCGCCTCGCCGTCATCCACGCGGCCGGCTCGCCCGACCCGTCGCGCTCTCACTTCGATGCGATGGAGTACATGGAGCGCGGCACGCCCGGCGTGCGCGTGACGGAGACCGGCTGGCTCACGCGCCACCTGCAGTCGGTGCCGTGGACCAACGACTCACCGTTCCGCGCCCTCGCGATGGCTCCCACGCTGCCCACCTCGCTGCACGGGCCCGAGCCCGCGTTGGCGCTCGACTCTCTCGAGGGGTTCGATCTCAACCTCCCCGACCACCAGCGCGGCGCGCTCGAGCGCGGCCTGCGCGAGCTCTATCGCGGGGCAGGGGCCAACTCGGCCTTCGACCGCGAGGCCGACAGCCTGTTCTCGACGATGCGCGAGCTCAGGCGGCTCTCGTCCAGCAACGGCACGGGGACCTTTGGCGCGGGCTACCCGGAGACGGGGTTCGGCTACTCCTTGCGGCAGGTCGCGCAGCTCATCAAGGCGGACGTCGGCCTCGAGATCGCCTGCATCGATCTCGGCGGCTGGGACACGCACGAGGAGCAGGGCGGCGTCGAGGGGCAGTTCGCGAACCTGCTCCACGAGCTGGCTACCGGTCTCGCCGCCTTCCACCACGACCTCGAGGACCGCGCCGACCGCCTCACCGTCGTGACGATGAGCGAGTTCGGACGCCAGCTCGTCGAGAACGCCAGCGGCGGCACCGACCACGGCCGCGGCGGCTCGATGTGGGTCATGGGCGGCGGGGTGCGCGGTGGCGTGCACGCTGCGTGGCCGTCGTTGGCGCCCGACGCCCTCGACGACGGCGACCTCGCGATCACGACCGACTTCCGTGACGTGCTCTCCGAGATCCTCGTCCAGCGGATGCGGAACAGCGCCGTCGACCAGGTGTTCCCCGGCTACCGTGCGACCTACCGCGGCATCGTGCGGCCCGGGGCGTGATGGGCGGCCGGGCGCGAGCTTCGGGAGAGTTGATCGCGGCCGCCGCCCTGTGGGTCGCGCTGGTCCTCACGACGGCAGCCACGGCGCAGGGCTACGACGCCGACAAGCAGCGCGCGATCCAGATCGCGGCAAGCCATCCGATGATCGCGGCCAGCTTGGAGCACAACTCCGGCTGGACGGCCAGCGCCTACGACGCCCAGGACCGCTACGGTCTCTGGCGCGTCGACTTCACCTCTCAGTACGGCGAGGACTTCGCTTGGGCCCAGGTGCACCTGGCCGAAGGGCGCGTGCTCGCGTGGGAGGCGGACGCGGGCCTCGGCGATGACGAGTACGCCGAGGCCGAGGCCAAGCTGCTCGACTTCCTGCGCTACGACCCCGCGTTCCTCGCCTTCGCCGGCGACGTCGACGACCACGAGTGGATCTGGGTCGGCTACGAGTCGTGGCGCGACACCTGGGTCGTTCACATCGAGCGCGGACAGGACTCGCTGATCGTGACGCTGCGTTCCGAGCACGCCTGGACGCGCTCGCTCGAGGACCTCGAGGTGCTGCAGATCCGCGCGACCTCCGTCGTCGGCGTCGGCGACTGGCGCTCGATGCGCGGCTCGGACGCCGTCGCTCTGGCGTTCACCGATCCGCGGGTCGTCGCGGCCGTGCGCGGTCTGGAGGGTTGGACCGCCTCGGCAGAGGAGGTCGACCGGTCGCTGTGGCGCGTGCTCTTCGTGTGGGAGGGGCGGACGGTGGCCGAGGTCGAGGTCGACCTGGCGCTGCGGTCGCCGAGCTTGGTCGACTGAAGAGGGGCGTCACGGAAGCTCCCTCCGGGCCAGGGGCCGAGAGGGAGCGCTCAAGGGGTGGAGGGTCTCGGCCTTGCGGGCCGGCCGGCTTTCGGGTCGCGAGAGCTCGCCTCGGTCGGACGAAGCTCCTAGGTATGCGGATCAGGGCCTTCCTGGGCGACCGCCGGGGGCCATGCCGCCGGGCGCTCCGGGACCGAAGCCGCCCGTGTCGCTCCCGGCCGTGACGGTCGCGGCGAGCGTGCCGGTCTCGGCTGCGGTCTCCGAGTAGAGGCCATCGGTCGCGGCGCCGCTGGCCGCTCCGCCGGCGTAGACCGTGTAGCTGGCGCCTTGGACCAGGTCCGGCGAGCCGAGGATGAGCTGCTGGAAGTCGATCGCCGGCGCGAACGCCAGGACCTGCTCACCTTGAGCATCGAGGATCACCACCAGCGTTCCGGCGCGCTGGGTCGCGGCGAAGTCGACGCTGACGGCGCTCTGGCTGCCCTGGGTGGTGACGCCGCCCATCATGCTGCCGCCCGCCGAGATCACGAGGCCGCCGCTGATCGTCACGCCGCCGTCGGCGTCCAGACCGCTGTTGGCGTCGACCAGCGCGCCGTGGGTGATGACGGTGCCGCCGCTGATGGTGATGGTCCCGTTGGAGTCGATGCCGTCTCCCTCCTCGGACGCTACGAACAGGTAGCCGCCCGAGACGTTGATCTGGCTGACGCCGTCGTTGTTGGCGTTGACGCCGTCCTCGCCTGCCCAGATGCGGACGGTGCCGCCCTGGAAGTCGATGTGCATCGTGCTGGAGATCCCCTCGTAAACGGCGTGAACCTCTAACGAACCTGAGCCGTCGATCACCAGCGACGTCGCGCTGTACAGAGCCGCGTCGAACTCGCTGGCGCCGCCGTCTTGCAGGTAGTTGTCGGAGCCGTCGGCGAGGTACACCGTAGCGCTGGCCGCCTGGGAGAAGAGGATGGCAGGTCCGGAGCTGTTGACGATGTCCACACCATCGAGCACCAGCGTCACGTCCGCGCTCGGCGCGCGAACCTCGATCATGCCGTCCTCCAACTCGCCTCGCAAGACGTAGGTGCCGGCCTGGTCGATCGTCACCTGGCCGCCGACGGCGCTCGCTCCGTCGCCCGCGATCACGATCTCGGACCCGAGCGTCAGGACGGCCGACGCTTGGGTCGGATCCTGGGCCAAGCTTGCGCTCACCGCCATCAGCGCCACCAGGCTCAGCAGCGCTGCCGTGCACGAGATGCGAAGGCGCGCTAGCGCTAGGCGCGTGCCCGGCTGGTGTCGGCCACTGCCTACCAGACGGATCGCGGGCGGGTTGCTCGCTGCTACCTTGCTCATGTCTCATCTCCTTGGACCTCGGCAGGTCGTTCACGGGTCCTTGGGATGCATGCTGAGGGTCGTTCGTGTAGGTCGAAGCAGCGTTGGTCGAAGGTTTCGTGCATGCCTCGGTAACCGGTTACAGTGTGCGAGTGAGGCCCACATGCGCTGGCTGAAGGTCGCAGGGGACAGGCTCGTCGACGACACCGGAGCCGCCATCAGGCTCACCGGCTTCGGCCTCGGTGGGCTGCTGAACCTCGAGGACTTCATCTCCGGGTTCCCAGGCAACGAAGAGGCGATGCGCCGGCACCTGCTCAAGAGCATGGGGAGGGATGCCTACGAAGCGTTCTTCGCAGCCTACGAACGGGCGTTCTTCGACAAGGCGGACGCCGAGTACATCGCGTCCCTGGGCATGAACTCGGTGCGCGTGCCTGTCAACTACCGGCAGCTAGAGGACGACGCGCGGCCCTTCGAGCTCGACGAGGCGGGGCTCCGCAAGCTCGACCGGGTCCTCGACCTGCTCGCAGACGCAGGCCTCTACGCGATCATCGATCTGCACGCGGCGCCCGGCCACCAGAACCACCACTGGCACTCGGACAACCCCACCCACCAGGCGCTGTTCTGGCAGCACCCCCACTTCCAGGACCGCGTCGTCCACCTGTGGGAGGCGCTGGCCGAGCGCTACAGGGACCGCCCCGAGGTCGCCGGCTACAACCCGCTGAACGAGCCCGCCGACGAGACCAACGCCGTGGTGCCGGCCTTCTATAGGCGCCTCGAGCGGGCCATAAGGGCCGTCGACGACCGCCACATCCTCTTCCTCGACGGCAACCGCTACTCGACGGACTTCTCCTGTTTCGACGAGCCATTCGAGAACGCCGTCTACGCCGCGCACGACTACGCCGGACCTGGCGTGGCGAGCGCTACGGAGTACCCCGGCACCTTCAGGGGCGAGCACTTCGACAAGGACGCCCTCGAGCGCAGCTTCCTGCGGCGCACCGAGTTCATGCGCAGGACCGGCACCCCTATCTGGATCGGCGAGTTCGGCCCGATGTACCCGCCCGAGAAGCCCCACGAGGAGTTCCGCTACCAGGTGCTCGAGGACCAGCTCGACATCTACGACGCCTACGGGGCGAGCTGGGCGCTGTGGACCTACAAGGACATCGGGCTGCAGGGCGTCGTCCACGCTGATCCGGACAGCGACTACCTGAGGCTGATCCGCGGCGTGCTCGACCTGAAGCGCCGCCTAGGCACCGATTCATGGGGCGGCAGCGACCTAGGCGTGCGCGACATCCTCGACCCGATCGACGAGATCATGGACAGCGAGTTCCCCGACTACTCGCCTTACCCGTGGGGACGGCGGCAGCACGTGTTCAGGCTCGTCAGACACATCCTCCTCGCCGAGCCGCTGGCCGAGAGGTACGCGGGGCTGTTCGCGGGCGTGACGCCGGAGCGCGCGAGGGAGCTCGCCGGCTCGTTCGGCTTCGAGAGAACGATCGTGCGCGAGCGCCTCGCGGGTATCCTGCGCCAGCGCGCGGCCGCCGCCGCGGGCTAGAGGCTCGCTTGCCACACTTCGATCTCAAGGACGCCGCGTTACGCACCTACCGGCCCGACGTCCACGTTCCTTCGGACCTAGACGCGTTCTGGACGCAGACGCTCGCCGAGAATCCCGCGCGAGAACCGACCTTCGAGCCGATCGACAACCGCCTACGGCTGGTCGACACGTTCGACGTCACCTTCGCGGGTTACGCCGGAGCGCCGGTGAAGGCCTGGTTGCACGTTCCCGCCGAGGCTGAGGGACCACTGCCCGTCGTGGTGCAGTTCATCGGCTACGGCGGTGGCCGCGGCCTGCCCCACGAGCAGACGCTGTGGGCGGCGGCTGGCTACGCGCACTTCGTGATGGACACTCGCGGCCAAGGCTCTGCCTCGCGCTCGGGCCACACGCCGGATCCCGACGTCGTCGGAGAGCCGGCGCATCCCGGTTACATGACGAGGGGCATCCTCTCGCCCGAGACCTACTACTACCGGCGCGTGTTCACCGACGCGGTCAGGGCCGTGGACGCGGCACTGGCCCACCCCTTGGCCGATGCCCGACGCACGGCGGTGGCCGGGGCCAGCCAGGGCGGCGGCATAGCGATTGCCGCGGCGGCGCTGCACCCTAGCCCGAGGTACGCACTCGTGGACGTGCCGTTCCTGTGCGACTTCCGGCGTGCCACTTCCATCATCGACAGGGATCCCTACGGCGAGATCGTGCGCTACCTGAAGACGCACCGGGAGCGCGTCGACGATGTGTTCACGACGCTCGCCTACTTCGACGGCGCGGTCCTAGGCCGCCGGGCACGGGCCGAGGCGCTGTTCTCCGTCGCCTTGATGGACGACATCTGCCCGCCGTCGACCGTCTACGCTGCGTACAACTGGTACGGCGCCGACGTCGCGGTAGCTGGGGCGAGCGCCTCGCCCGCCGGCAAGTCGATCGTCGAGTACAGCTTCAACGGCCACGAGGGCGGCCAGGCGCATCACGAGCGCGCGCAGCTCGGTTGGCTGGCGGAGCGGTTCAGCTAGCTTTCGGGGTCAGGTCGGGAACTCCGGTGGCGGCGCAGCCGGGAGCTGCACCGCGACGAGCAGCCCTCCGTCCGGACGTGGGCTGAGGCTCAGCGTCCCAGCGTGCGCCTCGACGATGCTCTTGACGATCGCCAGGCCGAGACCGACGCCCGCATGGTCGGTGCGGATGCGCCCGGTGCCGCGCTGGAACGGCTCGGTCAACGTCGAGACCAGCTGTGGGCTCAGCTTCTCGCCGGTGTTCTCGACCATGAACCTGACCGACTCGGGACCGGTGGTAGTCGCGACCCGCACCGTGCCGTGCTCGGGAAGGTTGTGGACGATGGCGTTGTGCAGGAGGTTCGTTGCCATCTGCAGCAGCAGCGCGTGCGAGCCGAGCGTAAGCGCCACGTCCCCGGAGGTCTCGATGCTGACGCCGCGCTTCTCGGCGAGTGGTAGGAGCGTCTCGGAGGCCTCCTCGGCGACGAGAGACAGGTCGAGGCGCGCGGGGGTGAACGAGCGCTGATCCGCGCGGCTGAGTAGCAGCAAGGCCTCGGTGAGGTCGATCGCCCTGGCGTTGACGACCCGGAGGCGCTCAAGCAGCTCGCCCTGGTCCCGGTTCGGGTCCTTGTCGGCGACGTCGAGAAGCGTCTGCGTGACGGCCAGCGGCGTGCGCAGCTCGTGGGAGGCGTTGGCGGCGAACCTCCGCTGCTCGGCGACCTGTGCCTCGAGCCTGGCGAGCATGGCATCGAAGCTGTCGGCGAGCTCGCGGAACTCGTCGCTGCGGCCCTCCATCTCGATCCGGTGGGAGAGAGATCCGTTCGCGACCTTGCGCGTCGCACCGGTGATGAGCCGCAAAGGGGCGAGCATCCGGCCGGCTAGGAGCCATCCTCCGACGAGACCGAAGATCAGCAGGAAGATCATCGCCTGGCCCGCTCGCGGGGCGAAGGCGCGCCAGAGGTCGGAGCGGTTGGGGATGAACAGGCGGCCTTGGGTTGCCAGCACCTCGTCGGGCACGTAACGCAGGAGGAACAGCCACACCACGACCAGCAGCAGTGTGCCTGCCAGCATGAGGAAGCCGGCGTAGCTGAGGGTGAGCTTGAGGCGAACGCTCATGCCGGGCGGTCTAGCCACTGTCGCCTTCCGCGGCGGCAGTGTGCGGCTCGGTGGCGATGCGATAACCGATGCCGGGCACCGTGGCGACGACCCAGGGCTCGCCGAGTCGTTTGCGCAGGGCCGAGACGGTGATGCGCACGGCGTTGGTGAACGGATCGGCGTTCTCGTCCCATGCCCTCTCCAGGAGCTCGCTCGCGCTGACCACGCCGCCTTCGGCGGCCACGAGCACCTCGAGCACCGCAAACTGCTTCCTGGTGAGCGCGACGTAGCGGCCGTCCCGGTAGACCTCGCGGCGGAAAGGGTCCAGCCGCAGGCCGGCTATCTCTCGCACCGGCGGCCTGCTGTGGGCGCGCCTGCGGTCGAGCGCCCTGAGCCTCAGCACCAGCTCGCGCAGCTCGAACGGCTTGGTCAGGTAGTCGTCGGCCCCGAGCTCGAAGCCGGATGCCTTGTCGTCGAGCCGGTCGGCGGCGGTGAGCATCATGATCGGCATGCCGCTACCGGAGGCGACGATGCGCTCGGCGATCTCGTCGCCGGAGGGCCCGGGGATGTCGCGGTCGAGGACGACGATGTCGTAGGAGTTGACACTGAGCAGCTCCAGGGCGGTGTCGCCGTCTCCGGCGATGTCGGCCGCGATCGCCTCGAGACGCAACCCGTCGCGGATGGCCTCCGCCATGAAGGGTTCGTCCTCGACGACCAAGACGCGCACGCTCTTCATGCTACGAGCCGGCGCGTATCGCCGGCATATCGGGAACCACCTACGCGCCGACAACACCGCCTCGGCTTGACTTAGGGGCATGGGTCGAGCTTCAGTCCGAGAACGTCCTAGCCGGACCGTCCGGATCACCGCAGCCGGCCTCTTCGCCGCCGCTGCTGCGATCGTCGGTGCCCTCGCCAACCCCTTGGCATCGTCATCCGCGCCTCCGCCCCCGGTCCCAGGCACTCTTCGCGCTGCCCTGAGTAACCTCAGCGAAGCCGACGGCGTCCTACCCGACGGCGTGACGGTGTTCGATGACCGGTACCCCGGCGTCAGAAACTTGGCCCCCGACCTGCTCAGCGCGCTGCGCGCGGCGGCGACGGATGCAGCCGCAAGCGGCATCGTGTTCCACGTCAACAGCGGTTGGCGCTCGCCTGCGTACCAGAGTCAGCTTCTTCGCGAGGCGATCTCCGAGTACGGGTCCGAGCGCGAGGCTGCGCGATGGGTCGCCTCTGAGAACACGTCAGCTCACGTCTCCGGGGACGCTGTCGACATCGGACCCGACGCAGCCAGGGTGTGGCTGACCAGGCACGGGGCTGAGCACGGGCTGTGCCAGATCTACCGCAACGAGCCCTGGCACTTCGAGCTGAGGCCCGAGGCGGTCGATCGCGGCTGCCCCCGCATGTACGCCGACCCCACCCACGACCCGAGGATGAGCCGGTGAGAGGACGCAAAGAGACCGGCGTCTTCGGCTCAACCGACGTTCAGGGCAGCCGTACGAAGCCTTCATGGGCGACGGACCAACCCTGCCCGAAGCCCGGCGCCGTCCCGGACGACCCGTCCCAGCCGCCCGCCATCAGGGCGACGGCCGCCAGCAGCCCTCCGTTGCCGGGCAAGTAGACCGGGAGGCGACCTGCCTGCCGGTTGTGGCCGTTGACCAGGTAGGTGTTCTTTGGCCGGTCCATGAGCAGGGCCGCTACGGCGTCCTCTCGCCGCCCTAGCCTGGTGGCGGTCATGGCAGCCAGCGGGTAGTCCCAGCCCCAGGTGGAGTCCCAGTCCCAGTCGCGCAGCACCTCGTCCAGCGTGCGAGCCATGACGCTAGGTTCGATGAGACGAGTCCGTGGCAGCATGCCCAAGGCGGCCAGCATGCCCGGATGGTCGTCGCGCACCAGGTAGGGCGGTGTGGCCAGGGCGGTGTAGATGCCGCCTAACACCTGGGGCTTGACCATCCCGTCTGCAACCGTCCGCCAAGCGCTCGGTGCGGTTCGACCCATCCGCCCCCACCAGGTGCAGGCGGTGTCTAGGGCCCAGGACCAGTAAGCGAGCTCGAAGGTCGGGCTCCGCGCCGTCGCCCGGCTCGCAGCGTAAGACTCCTGCGACGGGACGATCGGCGGCCCGAGCTCGAACCCCGCCCGGCCGCCGCCCGCCTGGGCGGCGAAAGCGGCCATGAGCTCGGCCGTGTCGAAGACCAGCTCGGCGTACTGCCGAAGCTTCTCAGGTGCGGGGTCGGCCCTGAAGCACATCTCGGCGAGGAAGATCGGGTGCGGCTGCTGCCACACCAGGAAGGGCCCGATGGAGCTGGGTGTCTCGCGGCCCTCGGGGCCGACCTGCTTGGGCCAGCGGGCGCCGGCCAGGCCTTGGCGCCGCGCCGTCTCGCGCGCCTGCGGCAGGACCTTCGCGTACCAGCTCAGGCTCCTCTCCAGCAGCCGGGATCGGCCCCAGGCCGCGAAGTGCAGCGCATGGAACCAGTGCATCTCGAGGTGGAACTTGCCGCGCCAGGAGTTGAGCAGCAGGCCTGTCTCGGCCGGTGGCACGGATCCGGCGCAGTTGATCGCCGTCAGGTACTGCGAGAGGACGATCCTCCGCTCTAGCTCTACCGCGCGGGGATCCTCGCTGCCGCAGAGGTCGACGCAGGCGCCGCTCGACCAGAACGACTCCCAGTGGCGGGCGCTGGCTGTGAGTACGCCCTGGACGGTGAGCCGCTCGACAGGGCGTGACGTGCCAGCCGCCTGCGAGACGAACTCCACGACCAGCTGCGCTCCTCCTTCGGCGTGGAAGACGAGGTCGTGTTCTTCCGCGCGGTGGAGCGCGAGACCGTGCGCGTGCACCAGCACCTCGTAGTGGGTGTCGTCGAGGTGCCTCCTTATCCTCCAGCCCGAGGCGGTTCGCTCGACCGTCGTCGTGTGAGCCTCGGGGCGCGTCCAGTCGCAGGCGTTCGCCCACTCGTCGCTGCCGTAGGGGAAGCGCAACCTGACGCCAACGCTCGTGCCGGCAGGGCCGTCGATGGCGATGGCCACGGCGTCCCTCTCGGGATGAGCAGCGGTAGTGACCGCGTAGCGTGCGTTGCCGAGCTCGAAGCGGCTGGCGATGACGCCGGTCCAGAGGTCCAGGAGCTGGTCGACGCCTGAGAGGGAGTGAGCTGTCGGCGGCTCGAGCCGAGATCCCGGCTCAGGCCCAGAGGACCCCGGCTCCTGCCCAGGCGCAGCCCCGGTCCACAGGCCGATGGCGGCAAGCTGGATCTTGTGCGGGTTGCCACGCAGCCAGCGTTCGGCGTCGGTCTGGTCCGCCGCGTCGTGGGTCTCGCTGCTCAGGTCGACGTAGGGGACCCGGCCGTGGGGCGTGTCGTAGTCGCGCAGGGTCTCGGTCAGGGAGTACGCGCGCGGCGCGGGCAGGGAGTGCCACGCCCACTGCGCCATCGTCCCTAGCAGGGAGCCGCCGCCCTCCACCGGGTACGCCTCGGGGAAGGTCTGCAGGCCGGTCGGGTCGACGGCGAACGCGAACTCGCCGTTGCCGACCTGCAGCGGAGAGCGCGGGTCGATAGCGCTGAGGCGTACCGCATGCCGAGCGACGGTGGCGCGCCGGTCCGGTGCGCCTACCGGGGGGACTAGGAACGAGTCGCGGCTCGGCATCGCAGCAGGCTACACGTGTCCGGGCGCAAAGAAGGAGCCCGCTGTGACGCGGGCTCCTCGGTGAATCGCACGACTTGGAAGAGGTTACTGCGGTCCAGGGATGATGCGGGAGGCGCGCTCGACGTACTCGGCTGCCGCGCTCGCCGGCGAGATCAGACCGAACAGCACCTGCTCGTGGAGGAGGTTGGTGAGGTCGTCGACCTCACCCTTGCCGGAGGCGGGCACGAACAGAGCGGCCCTGCCTTCGGTCGCGACGCGCGCGAGGTACTCGGCGGACTGCGCCTCGAACTCGCCGAGGAACGGGCTTATGACCGCGGCGATGTCCGGGTTGAACGAGAGGCCGCGGTTGCCGAGGATGATCTTCGCCGCTTCTGGCTCGTTGAGCAGCCAGTCGACCAGCATCGCAGCTTCCTGCGGATGGCGCGAGCGGGCGTAGACGGTGAAGTACTGCGAGGGCAGCACCTGCAGGCCCGGCGAGGCGTACTGCGACTCGCCCGGGATCTTGATGATGTTGACGCGCTGGCCCAGGCGGTCGGCGAACTCCTGGACGTTGTTGGAGTAGGCGAACATCATCGCGGCCTTGCCCTGGCCGAAGTAGGTGCGCTCGGCCTGGGTGTTGAGCAACTCGACGGTCTCCTCGGCGGAGGGCATGCCGCCGTTGGTGAGGAGGTCGAGGGGGATCTGGAACAGGTCGGTCATCGTCTCGACCGAGACGCCGATGCCGCCGCCGGGCAGGAACATCTCGGGGCCGCGCTGAGCTGCGAACTCCTCCTTGATGTCCAGGCGCCAGTCGACGCCGAAGACGCCGTCGGGGAGGTTGGCGGAGAGCTGGCCCGCGATGTCGACGAAGTCTTGCCAGGTCCAGGTGCTGTCGTCGGGTACGGGCACGCCCGCCTGCTCGAACAGGTCGAGGTTGATGAGCAGCCCGCGCGCGTTGCCGCCGGTCGGGAGACCGTACACCGCGCCGTCGAGCGTGGCCGAGGAGTAAGCCGCAGGGTCGTAGCTGGCCAGGCCGACTGCATCGGCGACCGTCCTCAGGTCGACGAGCTGCCCGGCTGCGCCGTACTCGGTCGGGTAGGTACCGCC
Source organism: uncultured bacterium (assembly GCA_964473205.1). Lineage (GTDB taxonomy): Bacteria > Deinococcota > Deinococci > Deinococcales > Trueperaceae > CAYMRL01. Next base: position 21,096 of record CAYYOK010000001.1, read on the forward strand.
CATCGTGATCACGTCGGGCGCGTCGCCGGCGGCAGCTGAGGTGGCGAGCTTGTCGAAGTAGCCGTCGAAGACGGTCGGCTCGGTGACGACCGTGATCCACGGGTACTCCGCCATGAACAGCTCGACCATCTGGTTGGTCCTGGCGTCGCGGTCGGGGTTGCCCCACCAGGTGAACCTGATGGTGACCGGATCTTGGGCCGCGGCTACGCCCCAGGCAGCGAACAGCACGACCGCCGCCGCCAGGACGAACGCCCACCCGAAGCGTGACCTGCGTAGTCTCCTCACGAGCATCAGTCCCACCTTTCCCGTCGAACCGCTGGCGAACGTGCGACTCCGACGACTGCTTGCGCGCCATCTGCCCCACGGCAGAAGAGGCACTGTGGTCAAACGACTAACTCAGATTCGTGAAACCGTTTTCACCCGCGATGATACTCACGGCGTGCCAGGGTGTCAACGAAGCGCGCCCTTCAGCGAGGCTTTATCTCGGGTAGACGCGCCGTACTCGGCACTCTTGCTTGACGAAGACCGGTCGAAGGGTGAGACTAGGCGGAGTAACCGATTTCAGGACTAGACGCCCGCTTGACGCAGCGTGGAGGTAGACGGTCTGCGTTCCTTAAGGACAGGATGCCTACACTGGTGGCAGTTCGTTCCCCTTCGACAGCGCTAGCGAGGAGGCGCGAAGCGTGAGCATCGCCAACGAGCTGCGCTCCCTCGTCAGGCGCGGCAAGGGTGATGGGGCGGCTTCGCGCCGCGACGCCGCGCGCGACAACAAGGTCGCCTACCTGTTCCTCGCCCCCTGGCTCCTGGGGCTGCTGGCGATCACGATCGGCCCGATGATCGCCTCGCTCTACCTCTCGTTCACCGACTACAACCTGCTCACCAGCCCTAAGTGGGTCGGGCTGGAGAACTACCGCGCGATGCTCGAGGACGCCAGGCTGTGGCGCTCGTTCAAGGTCACGATCAGGTACGTCGCATTCTCGGTGCCGCCGCTGCTGGTGTTCGCGCTGCTGATCGCGCTGGTGCTCAACCGCGGCATGCGCGGCCTCGCCTTCTACCGCTCGGTGCTCTACCTGCCGTCGATGCTCGGTGGCTCGGTGGCGATAGCGATCCTATGGCGCCAGGTGTTCGGCACGACCGGCATCGTCAACCAGCTCCTGGCGCAGTTCGGGGTGCAAGGCGCGGGCTGGATCTCCAACCCCAGGTACGCGCTGTGGACGATCATCATCCTGAACATCTGGACGTTCGGCTCGCCGCTGATCATCTTCCTCGCCGGCCTGCGGCAGATACCGGAGATGTACTACGACGCCGCCAAGGTCGACGGGGCCAGCAGGCTGAGGCAGTTCTTCTGGATCACGCTGCCGCTTCTGACCCCGATCATCTTCTTCAATCTGGTGCTGCAGGTGATCTTCGCGTTCCAGTCGTTCACGCAGGCGTTCATCGTCTCGGGAGGGACCGGCGGGCCCGCCGACTCGACGCTGTTCTACACGCTCTACCTCTACCGGCAGGGCTTCGCGTTCCTGCACATGGGCTACGCGTCGGCAATGGCGTGGTTCCTGCTGGTGGTGATCGCGGCCTTCACGGCCTTCAACTTCTGGCTGTCGCGCTACTGGGTGTTCTATGACGACTGACGGCGCGACACTCCACCGGGCCGTGCGGCCCGCCCCGGCCGGCCGGCAGGTCAGGCGGGCACTCATCGAGGTGCTGAAGCACGTCGGGGTCCTGACCCTCGCCTTCACGATGATCTACCCGCTGGTCTGGCTGGTCGTCGCGTCGCTGCGGCCGGAGGCGCTGATCTTCCGCGAGCCCGGCATCGTCCTGTCGCAGCTCAGCCTGGACAACTACGAGTTCGGCTGGACCGCCCTCAGCCACCCGTTCAGCCGCTACCTGCTCAACACCCTCTTGCTCGTGGGCGGCGCGATCCTCGGCAACCTGATGTCTTGCTCGCTGGCCGCCTACGCCTTCGCGCGGCTGAGGTTCACCGGGCGCGCGCTACTGTTCGCGATCATGCTGATGACGATCATGCTGCCGTTCCACGTCGTGGTGGTGCCGCAGTACATCGTGTTCTCGAAGCTAGGCTGGGTGAACAGCTTCCTGCCTCTGATCGTGCCGAAGTTCCTCGCCGTCGACGCCTTCTTCGTCTTCCTGATGGTGCAGTTCATCAGGTCGATACCGCGCGAGCTCGACGAGGCCGCGCGCATCGACGGGGCCACCCACTTCCGCATCTACCGCAGCGTGATCCTGCCGCTGATGGTCCCCGCCCTCGCCACCACCGCGATCTTCACGTTCATCTGGACCTGGAACGACTTCTTCTCGCAGCTCCTCTACCTGACCTCGACGAGGAACTTCACCGTCTCGCTGGCGCTGCGCAACTTCCTCGACGCGTCCTCGACCTCGAGCTGGGGCGGGATGTTCGCGATGTCGGTCGTCTCACTGATCCCGCTCTTCATCATCTTCCTGCTCGGCCAGCGCTACCTGCTGCAGGGCATCTCGACGACGGGCATCAAGTGATGGGGGCGTACTCCGACAGTGGCGCGAACGTGATGGAGCTCCAGTGACCAAGACCCGCTACGCGCTGGTAGGAACGGGCTCCAGGGCGAGGATGTACCTCGCGGCCATCCTCGGCGCGCACTCCGACGTCGCCGAGCTGGCGGCCTGGTCCGACACGAACCGCGGCCGCCTGGATGCGTACGAGGAGATGATGTTCGCCGGCTCGAGCCCGGGCGCTTCGCCGGCGCGCTTCGACCCCGCCGAGCTGGCCGCCGCCATCCGCGAGCACTGCGTCGACAGCGTGATCATCACCTCGCCCGACCACACCCATGCCGAGCTCATCGCCACCGCGCTGCGCGCCGGCGCCAACGTCGTCGTCGAGAAGCCGCTGACGACCTCCGAGGAGGGCGTGCGCGAGATCGCCAGGGCCGCCGCCGAGACCGGCCGCCAGGTGCTGCTTACCTTCAACTACCGCTACGCGCCGCGCAACTCGGCGCTCAAGGCAGTGATTGCCGGCGGCGAGATCGGCGAGGTCACCTCGGTCCACTTCGAGTGGCTGCTCGACACCGCCCACGGAGCCGACTACTTCAGGCGCTGGCACCGCTACAAGGACCGCTCGGGCGGCCTGCTGATCCACAAGGCGTCGCACCACTTCGACCTGGTCAACTGGTGGCTGGGCGTCTCGCCGACGCGTGTCTTCGCCAGTGGCGGCCTGCGCTTCTACGGAGCGGAGAACGCTCGCAGCCGCGGCCTGGGCGAGAGACCCGCGCGCGGCTCGGTCGACGACGCGCGGCGCGACCGCTTCTCGCTCGACATGCGCCTCGATCCCGAGCTGAGGCGGCTCTACTACGAGCAAGAGGCGCACGACGGCTACCTACGCGACCGCGACGTGTTCGACGAGGGCATCACGATCGAGGACAACCTCTCGCTGGTCGTCGACTACGCCTCGGGCGCATCGATGGCCTACACGCTCTCGGCTCACGGCCCCTGGGAGGGCTACACGGTGAGCGTCAACGGCACCGAGGGCCGCGCCGAGCTGACGGTGGTGGAGCGCGGCGCGGTGCTGTTCGACGCGGGCGGCCGCGTCATCGTCGACCCCAGCGCGCGTCCCGAGGCTGGAGGCGCCGACGACCTGCGCCCGACCAGCGAGCGCCTCGTCGTGCAGCGCCACTTCGAGCGGGCGCGCGCCGTGCCGATCGCCGCGGGCGGCGGCGGGCACGGTGGCGGCGACGAGCTGCTGCTCCAGGACGTGTTCAGAGGCGTCGCGCACGACCCGCTCGGCCGCACCGCGAACTGGCTCGACGGCGTGCGCTCGGTGGCCGTCGGGCTGGCCGGGAACCGGTCGTTGGCGACGGGGCTGCCTGTCAGCGTCGCCGAGCTCGGCCTGGGCGTGGCCGTCTAGTTGGCGCGCCGACTCACGGCTGTGGCCGTGCTCGCTCCGTCGTCCCCGTGGTGCCTGGCGACCGACTCCCGCACCACCAGCCGCGGCTCGAACCTGCTGACGATGCGAGCGGGGTACGGGATCCCGATGGCGTCGAGCGCCAGGCGCGCTGCCGACTTGCCCATCTCGACGAAAGGCTGGCCGACCGTCGTCAGGGCAGGGCTGACGTACCTGGCGAGCAGCACGTCGTCGTAACCGACGACGGACACGTCGTCAGGGACCTTGAGCCCGGCCTCCTTGAGGGCGAGCAGCGCCCCGGCCGCCGACTGGTCGTTGGCGGCGAAGGCCGCGGTGAACTCGCTGCCGCGGCGCAGCAGGCGCTGCATCCCGCGGTAGCCGCCGGCCTCGACGAACTCCCCCTCGACGATCAGCGACTCGTCGAAGCCGATGCCGGCCTCGCGCAGGGCCGTCTTGTAGCCCTCGAGGCGGTCCCGGCCGTCCTTCATCGAGAGGTTGCCGGTCATGTGAGCGATGCGCGTGTGGCCCTGCTCGATCAGGTAGCGGGTGGCGATGTAGCCGCCGTGCACGTTGTCGACGAAGACGCAGTTGTCCGAGAGCTCCTCGATGTGCCGGCCGATGATCACGACCGGCCTGTCGCGGCTGGCCAGCTCGATGAGGTCGTAGTCGCTGGTGGCGGAGATCAGCAGGATCAGCGCGTCCACACGGCTCTGCGTCAGCGATTCGACGACCTGCCGCTCCCTGTCCGCGACCCTGTGGCCCGAGGAGACCATCAGGTGCATGCCGTGCTGCTCGACCACCGATTCGATGCCCTGGACGATGCCGCCGTAGAAGAGGCCCGTCACCTCGTTGACGACGACGCCGATCGCGCCGGACCTGTTCGTCGCCAGGCTGCGGGCGAACGCGTTGGGCCGGTAGTCGAGCTGCTCGATCGCCGCCAGCACGGCCGCCCGGTTGGCGGGCGTGACCGCCACCCCGTTCATCACGCGCGAGACGGTCGCGACCGACACCTTGGCCAGCCGCGCCACCTCCCTTATCGTCGCCACGGTCCGATTGTAAGCGGTCTCATCGGCTGGCAGGTCGCCCGCCTCGGAGCCCTTGGCGGCCAGTTGCCCGCCACGCTGCCTACCTGACCCCGAGCAGCAGCTCGACGGTGAGCTGATCGAGCCTCTCGAGCCCCGTGCGACGCTCGCCCAGCGCCACGCGGTCGAAGGGGTAGGACTTGAGCCTAGATGCGGCATCTGCCGAGTAGCTCCGGGTCAGAGCCGAGAGCTCCTCGTCCTGAACCTCGAGCGCTGCGATCGCCGCCTGTATCTCGGCGTCGGCCGCGAACCTCTCGGCCTTCTCCTTGAGGATCAGGTAGGTGCGCATGCAGCCGCGGGCGAAGTCCCAGACTCCTTCCTCGTCCTCGGTGCGCAGCGCGTGGGCGTCGAAGTGCCTCACCCCGTCGTAGCCGGACTCCTCCAGCAGCTTGACGAGGAAGAAGGTGGACTTGATGCTCTCGGAGCCGAAGCGCAGGTCCTGGTCGTAGCGGTTCATCTTCTGGTCGTTGAGGTCGATGTGGAAGAGCTTGCCGGCGTCGAGCGCCTGCGCCACGGCGTGCACGAAGTTGAGGCCCGCCATCGTCTCGTGTGCGAACTCGGGGTTGAGGCCGAACTTCTCCGGCTTGTCCAGGGTCGAGATGAGCCCGAGCGCCGAGCCGACGGTGGCCATGAACGCGTCGCCGCGCGGCTCGTTGGGCTTGGGCTCGATCGCGAAGCGCATGTCGTAGCCGTTGGCGTCGGCGTAGTCAGCGACGTAGTTGTAGGCGTCGCGCAGACGTCTGAACGCATCCAGGTGGTTGCCGGCCGCGTCGACCTCGCAGCCTTCGCGGCCGCCCCAGAAGACGTAGACCTTGGCGCCCAGCTCGGCGCCCATGTCCATCGTCTGCAGCACCTTGCTGAGCGCGTACGCCCGCACGCGAGCGTCGGCGCTGGTCAGCGAGCCCTCCTTGAACGCCGGGTCGTGGGCGAGGTTCGCGGTCGTCATCGCGCACACCAGGCCGTTGTCGTCGAGCGCCCGCTTGAAGTCCCTGACGATCTTGTCGCGCTCGGAGGCGTTCGCTGTTATCGGCACTAGGTCGTTGTCGTGAAGACAGGTCCCGTAGGCGCCTATCTCGGCGAGCTTGCCTAGGGTGTAGTGCGGGTCCAGCGGCTTGCGCGTCGGCCCGCCGAACGGGTCTTGCCCCGTCCAGCCGACGGTCCACAGTCCGAAGGTGAACTTGTGCTCTGGCCTAGGCTGGTAGTCGGTCATGGGGGCTCCTTCGGATGAGTTCGTAGTGGTCTCGAGAGGGTGGCTCACGGTCGGCGGCTGGGGCTTCTGTTGTCTCCGAGATGTTGCCCCATTATGCTGAAAACGGTTTCAGCCGTACAGGGAGGTGCCTCGTGCCGAGCTCGGCGACCGCTGCGGACCTAACCATAGGCATCGACCTAGGCACGTCGGGCGTCTCCGTAGTGGCCTTAGGCAGAGACGGCGCAGTGGTCTCCCGTTCCGACCGGCCCGTACCGCTCGACACGCCCCGACCCGGCTGGACGCAGCAGGACCCGGCCGACTGGCTCTCCGCCGCGGAAGACGGTCTCAGCGCGGTCGCCGCCGAAGTGGACCCGCTCCGCGTGGCGGCCATCGGTCTGACGGGCCAGATGCACGGGATGGTGGCGCTCGACGCCGACGACCGCGTCGTCTACCCGGCGATCCTTTGGAACGACGGTCGCACGGCCTCTCAGGTCGAAGAGATCGAGCGCGTCGTCGGGCGGCGGACACTGGTCGAGCGCACCGGCAACCGCCCCGTGCCGGGCTTCCAGCTACCCAAGGTCATGTGGCTGAGGGAGAACGAGCCCGACGCGTTCACACGCGTCCGGCACGTGCTGTTCCCGAAGGACTACCTCGGTCTGCACCTGACCGGCAGACGTTACGCCGAACCCGCCGACGCCTCGGGTAGCGGCTGCTTCGATCTCGCGACGCGCAACTGGAGCGCCGAGATATTGGGCGCGCTCGGCCTGGGTCCCGGGCTGTGGCCGGGGCTGTTGCGCTCGGACGAGGTGGTCGGGGAGCTCGGTTCGAGCCTAGCGCGCCGCGTTGGCCTAGTGCCGGGCACACCCGTAGTGGCTGGCGCCGGCGACAACGCCGCCGCAGCGGTTGGCCTCGGTCTCGGGTCTAGTCGTCAGAACCCGGTCGGCAGCATCAGCCTCGGCACCAGCGGCGTGGTGCAGGTGCCGTCCCTCGCGCCGACGCCCGATCCCGAGGGCCGCGTTCACCTGTTCGCCGACGCGCTCGGCGGCTACCTGCTGCTGGGCGTGACGCTGGCGGCGGCTGGCAGCCTGCGCTGGTACCGCGACGTCTTCGCGCCCGGCAAGAGCTACGACGAGCTGATGGCGCTGGCAGCCGCTTCCGTACCCGGCGCCAACGGGATCACGTTCGTGCCGTACCTGGCCGGGGAGCGAACGCCTCACATGCGCTCGGACCTGCGCGGTTCGTTCAGTGGCCTGTCACTGGCGACCTCGGAGGGCGACATGGTCCGCTCGGTGCTTGAAGGCGTCGCCTACTCGCTGAGGGACGCCCTCGACGTGATGCGGCCGGTCCTCACCGCGGCTCCACAGCGCTTCCTGGCGACGGGAGGCGGCGCCTCGAGCGATCTGTGGCTCGAGGCGCTCGCCACGCTGTTCGGCGTTCCGATCGCTCGACCCTTGGACGGTTCAGGGGAGGCGTACGAGGTGGGAGCCGCCGAGGGCGCGGCGGTTCTGGCGTGGCGCGGAGTCGGCGTCACCGTCGATACGGCGTCGCGGCACGAGAGGGTGTTCGAGCCGGTGGACGAGATGCGGGTGGCTCTCGAGGACGGGTACGCGAGGTACCTCGGGGTCAGTCGGCCGGGGTAGCTACACGGGCGCCGAGCTGCTGGCGGCGGCACGTGACAGCGATTCAAGAGCCGCGTAGCACGACGACTTGACGGGCAACTCCCTCGCCACTAATCTGAACCAGATGGTTCAGTATCGCCCCTCATCGCCCAACAGTGGTCCACCGCTTCACGAGACGTTCTCTGCCCTTGCTGACCAGACGCGCATCGGTTTCCTCGAGAGGTTGCGGCGTGCCGACGCGACGATTACCGACCTCGCCGTACAGGCCGAGATAACCCTTACGGGCGCTCGGAAACACGTCAGGGTCCTCGAGTCCGCCGGGCTCATCAGCACACGCAAGGAGGGGAGGACGCGGATCTGCTCTCTGGGACCACGCCGGCTGGAGCACGAGGCGGCTTGGATCGCCGACTACCAACGCACCATCGAAGAGCGCCTAGATCATCTAGGCGTGCTGCTGGATAGGCTCAAGGAGAGACCATGAACGTACAGTCTTCGAGCTACAAGCACACCTCATACGTCGTTGATGAGCGCACCGTACGCGTCGAGCGGATGTTCGACGCGCCGCGGGACTTGGTCTGGCGAGCGTACTCGGAACCCGAGCTGTTGGCGCAGTGGTGGGGTCGCGGCAACAAGGTCGACATCGAGCGCTTCGAGTTCGAGAGAGGCGGTCACTGGCGCGTCGTAGAGCACCACGAGGGCGGCAGCGATGGTTTCGAGGGTCGTTTCCGCGAGATCACACCCAAGACCCTCATCTCCCAGACGTTCGAGTGGGACGGCATGCCCGGCCACCCGATCATCGATACCAGCGTCTTCAGCGACGCCGACGGTGGCAAGTCGACGATGGTGTCCGTCACCTCGCACTTCTTCAACCAGGAGGAGCGCGACGGGATGGCGGCGGCCGGCGCTGAAGCGGGCCAGGCGCAGAGCTACGACGCGTTGGACGCGTTACTGGAGAGGATCAAGTAGGATTCGCAACGGCTCGATCACGTAGCTCGGGACCGGTAGATCCTCGCACCCACCGAGTCGACCGGTCTCGCTTCATCCGGCTCTCTGCCTAGGATCCAAGGCGTCGCGCAGCCAGTCACCCAAGAGGTTGCCGCCCAGGACGACTAGGCTGAGCGCGATGCCAGGGAAGACCGCCACCCACCACTGGATCAGCATGTACTGCCTGCCGTCGCTCAGCATCCCGCCCCACGACCAGCGGTGGCTGTATCCCAAGGCCGAAGAAGCTGAGGGCTGGATTCTAGTTCTAGGGTCATCACGTGTGGAGCCTGAAGAGGGATCAGAACGGTCAGAAGTGACGCACTGTTCGGTAGCAGGTGGCGCAGGATGATCCGGCCGGGCGCCGCCCCCACTGCTCTCGCGGAGGGTATGAGCTCGCGCTCTCTGAGAGATGAGACCTCGCCTCTCACTATCCTGCCGCAGTGCGTCCAACCGGTGATCCCAAGCAGTGGGATGATGGCGGTGAAGCTTGGACCGATGGTGACCAGGATGGCGAGTGCGAGCAGGATGAACGGCATCGCTAACTGCACGTCGAACAGCGCATGACCGCGTTGTCGTAGGCGTCGCGGAAGTAGCCTGCTGTCACGCCCAGAGTGGTTCCGATTACAAGCGAGATCGGTACGGAGCCGGCCGCTACCAGCAACGAGACTCTTGCACCGTAGATGATGCGGGAGAGAAGATCCCTGACCAGCTGATCCGTTCCGAGAATCTGGAAGTTACCCTTGCTGTCGACCGACAGGGGAGGACGGAGCCGAACGGCCACGTCCTGAGCGAGCAGATCGTACGGCGCGCGGTCTGATCGTGAAGGCAGGCGCGCCGAGGCCGACATCCGCTGCGAGTTCGCCAAGTGACGATGCGGCGAGACAAACACGATTCGTTCTCGGCACCAGCGCCATCACCTCGACGAACCGCAAGCTGCGCTCCGCGTCGAAGCAAGCGATTGACAGGCGCAACATGTGCATGGCAGTATCACTATGCAAGAATGACTCTCGATAAGCGAAAGCCGCTTGACGCCTCCTGCCCAGCAACTTCGCGCCGCGCAAGGGTGGTTGCCAGCCTCATTCGCCTTCAAGTGCTCTGCGGAGGTGACACCTGGAACTCGGGTCCGATGCGACGTTAGTCAGCCGCCGGGGGCATCAAACCAATCGACAGAACAGCTAGTGAGCCCACCGAAAGGACGAGAAGGATCATGCTGAGAAGAGCATTACGCTTGACCGCGATAGCCCTGCTGGCAGTCGTAACGACCGCCGCCGGGTTCGCCCAAAGCAACGACCAGGCCGCCCAGCTCGCAGTCAGGCAAGTCCTGAGGGACGGCATGCCCGATGACGACATCACCGGCCTCGATCCGCTGATCTTCCTAAACAGCTCGACCGAGCCACTAGTCCGCGCCATGTACGAAGGCCTGGTCAGGTTCAACTTCGGCCATGTCTCGCCCGAGCTGATGGAGCCAGCGTTGGCCGAGCGATGGGAGACCTCAGAAGACGGCCTGGTATGGACCTTCCACTTGCGACGCGGTGTGCAGTTCCACCGCGGCTTCGGTGAGTTCACCGCCGAGGACGTCAAGTTCACGATCGAGCGCAACATGGGCGAAGGCTCGAGGCTGGCGGGTGACTACCGCAACGTCGAGACCGTCAACATCCTCGACCCTTACACGATCGAGTTCGTGCTCAGGAGCCCGGACGCCTTCTTTCTCTACACCGTAGGCAACTACCAGGGCGGTTTCATGGTCTCGAAGTCGGCTGTCGAGAGTCTGGGAGCCGAGGGCTTTAGGACCAACCCGGTAGGTACCGGTCCGTTCCAGTTCAGCGAATGGGTCCCAAGGGAGCGCGTCACACTCGTCCGTTACGACGACTACTGGCGCGGCGCCCCGATCCTAGATGCCGTCGAGGCCGTCTTCATGCCCGACGTCAACGCTCGCACTCTGGCTCTGCTGCAGGGTGAGATCGACGCGATGTCCTGGGGAGTCGATGACGAGCAGTGGGTGCGCTCCCTGGAGTCGCAGGGCGTCAAGGTCGACATCCTCGGCTTCGACGTGCCGATGATGCTCCACCTCAACATGCTCGTCGAGCCGCTCCACGACATTCGCGTGCGCCGCGCCTTGGCTCACGCCACCGACAAGAGCGACTTCATTGCGTTCCACGGTCCTGCTATTACGCGCATCCAAGCCTCGCCGCTGCCGCCGACTATGTACGGCTATCTGCCGCCGGAAGACGGGTTGCCGACGTACGAATACGACCCGGCAAGAGCGCGCGAGCTTCTAGCGGAAGCGGGCTATCCCAACGGCCTAGACCTCGGGACCGTACTGAGCAGCGTGCGACCGCTCTACCTCGACCCGCTCGAGATCGTGCAGGGCCAATGGGCCGAGGTCGGCGTGACCTTCCAGATCCAGACATACGCCCACAACGAGTACCAGGCGCTGATCCGGCAGAACCTTAGTCCCATCGTCGGTTACCCGGGCGCACGCGCCACCCCGCATATGATCCTCTTCCAATACTTGCACTCCGACTCGATCGTCACGAAGCCCACCGGCATCACCAACTTCTCGCACTACGGAGATGTCGACGCCGATGGTGATGGCGAGATCGACTCGATCGACGACCTGATCATCGGCGCGCTCACGGCCCTACGGCAAGACGAGCAGCTCGCTCTCTATGCCGAGGCGCAGCGGCAGGTGCTCGAGGACCTGCCCGTCATCCCGTTGAGGGTGCTGGCTGCGGTCAGGGCGCGGCAAGCTTGGGTCGACCTCGGCTACCCGCCTTACGAAGGCTCGTACATGAACGGCTACGCCTACACCGAGCTGACGCGCATCCTGAACCACTAGATGCTCAGCTACGCGTTGCGGCGATCCGTCGCCGTCGTCCCCCTGCTGTTAGCTGTCGTCACCACGGTGTTCGTGGTGATCCGGCTCTCGCCTGGCGGGCCGGCGGCGACGATCCTCGGTGACAACGCGACGAGCGAGGCGATCAGCGCCCTCAACCGTGAGCTCGGCCTCGATCGCCCGCTTCACATCCAGTACCTGAGCTTCCTCGGCGACATGGTGAGGGGCGACCTCGGCAACTCGCTCGCCACCGGTCGGTCCGTCGCCGAGGAGCTCATCGGCGCGTTGCCGCACACGCTAGCCCTGGTCCTGGGAACGATAGTCGTGGGGCTGATCCTCGGGACCATCACGGGCGTGCTGATGGCTGCGTACCGAAACAGCTGGGTCGATCACGTCGGCCGTTTCCTGTCGCTATCGGGCTTGAGCGTTCCGGACTTCTACCTTGCGATCCTTCTGATCCTCTTGTTCTCCGTCCAGCTCGGTTGGTTCCCGTTCGTTGGTGGAGGCGAGCTGTCGATGCCGGGAGACTTCCTGAAGCGCCTAGTACTACCTTCGCTGACCCTTGGCCTGATCATGAACGCCTTCGTAAGCCGCCTGGTGCGGTCGTCGATGATCGAGATCATGGGTCTTGACTACGTCAGGACGGCGAAGGCCAAGGGCGTCGCGAGATGGCAGGTTATCGGCAAGCACGTGTTCAGGAACTCGCTGCTGCCGCTCGTCGCGTTCCTTGGCATGTACATCGCCATCCTTCTCGGCGGGACGGTCATCGTCGAGGTCGTGTTCTCGCGTCGCGGCTGGGGACGAATCCTCGTCAACGCCATGCGGCAGCGTGATTACCCGGTGCTCCAGAGCGGGATCATCGCGTTCTCGTTCCTAATCGTCGTCATCAACCTGCTCACGGATCTCGTCTACGCCTGGGTGGATCCCAGGATCACCTACAGCTAGTTAGGGCGGCTCGAACGGATGAAGTCGAAGCTACAGGTCAGATCGCTCCGCAGCGCCACGACGTTGATCGGGTTGACGATGTCGCTGTCGATCGCGCTCGTCGCGGCGTTCGCTCCGCTGATCTCGCCGCACGATCCGTATCGGCAGAGGGTCACTAACAGGTTGCAGGGTCCTAGCGCGGAGCACCCGTTCGGCACAGACCGGCTAGGCAGGGACATCCTGTCCCGCACGATCCACGCCGGCCGCATCTCGCTTCTTGTCGGCATCGCGTCGGTGGCGATAAGCGCCGCCGTCGGAACGATCGCAGGTATCTATGCGACTTTGAGGCGTGGCCTCGCCGAATCGATCCTGCTCAACTCGATCGACATCGCCATGTCGTTCCCGACGTTCCTGCTCTGTCTACTGCTGATCGTCGTGTTTGGGAACGGCGTGTGGGGGATAGTGCTCGCAATTGGCCTGACATTGGCTCCGCGCTTCGCGCGTCTCAGTCGCGGCCCGACCTTGGCGTTGCGCGACTCCGAGTACGTCGAGGCAGCCGGCGCCCTCGGCGCTGGGCTCGGCCGTGTAGCGGTCAGGCACGTGCTTCCTAACATCGCTGGCCCCATTGGAGTCGTAGCTGTCCTGTGGGTTGCCACCGCCATACGCATCGAGGCCAGCTTGAGCTTCCTAGGACTTGGAGTTCAGCCGCCGACCCCCACCTGGGGGAACATGATCGAGGAGGGTTTCAGATCACTTACTTTCGCACCGTACGTCTCACTCTACCCGGGACTGGCGATCTTCCTGCTGGTGCTGGGCCTGAACATGCTCAGCGACGGCCTCAGGGACGTCATGGACCCTAGACATCAGATCTAGCTCCTAGCGGCACGCGACGGCCGAAGAGCCAGGCAACAGGGTTTCGACCTGGTTCCAACCCGCCGCCTCACAACCTCTGAGCAACCCAGCAAGGGAGAAGCATGACCATCATGAGCAGTGTCACAAGCAGTAACGCGATCGGCGCACTAGACGAGAGAGCCATTGCGGAAGTCTACAAACGGAGCTTGGTCATCGACGGTCTGTCAGGCGAGCTGGTGCTCGACAGCCTCGTCCAACTGCGCGCGGGCTTCACGGCTCTGAACGTGACGATCACGCCGCAGCACTCCGACTACATGACGACGCTGAAGTCGATCTACAAGCTCTACACCTACTTCGACGCGGCGCCGGACAAGCTGCTTCACGTCCTGACGTCCTCTGACATCACCGCCGCCAAGGAGTCGGGGAGGCTCGGCATAATCTTCGGGCTCCAGGACGGAAGTCCTCTGGGCACGGAACTGCCGCGGCTCACGATCCTTCATCGTCTCGGTCTGCGGATCATGACCCTCACCTACAACGAGCGCAACGCTTTAGGCGACGGCTGCATGGAACAGCACGACCACGGCATCACCAACTTCGGCATGCAGGTGGTGCGCGAGCTGAACCGACTCGGCATCGTGCTCGATCTCTCGCATGTCAGCCGCCAGACCTCACTTGACGCCCTGAGGATAGCTGAGCGACCTCCGGTGTTCTCGCACTCGAACGCGTACGCTCTCACCCCTAGCCCGCGGTGCATCACCGACGAGCAGATTCGAGCGGCCGTCGAGCTAGGCGGCGTCATCGGAATCAGCGCCTATTCGCCCATGGCCTATAAGGATCCCGAGGCCCAGCCTACGGTCGAAGACCTCCTCAACCACGTCGACTACGTGGTCGAGAAGTTCGGCATCGATCACGTCGGAATCGGCACCGACATCTGGGAGGGCTACGACCCTACGATGTGGCGCGCCACGACCAAGCGCCGTTACCCGGAGATGGTCGGCTCCTACGAGTACAGCACTCTCTACACTAAGGGTTTCGAGAACCACCTCGAGATCGACAACGTCGTCAACGGCCTCGCCGCAAGAGGTTACGACGCCGAAGCGATCGGGAAGGTGATCGGTGGCAACTTCATGCGCGTCTTCGAGCAGAACTTCTAGGCCAAAGGTAGAATCCAAAGGCACGCGAGCGTGAGCGGGGTGGCAGGTGGTCAGCAAAAGCGGGCTCAAGGTTCTTGACGTGCTTCAGGTGATAGGCGTCTCGCCCAAACCGCTTGGCCTCACCGAGATCGCCTCTGAGCTCGACTTGGACAAGTCAACCGCTTCGAGGATGCTCGCAACCCTTACTCGGCGTGGCTTCATCAAGCGGCATCCGACCAGCAAGAAGTTCCTGATCGGCGCTGAGTTCCTAGCGGTCAGCTCGGCAGTAACCTCGCGCTCCGAGTTGTTGCGTATAACCGCCCCTACGCTCTCGGCTGTGCGCGAGACGACTGGCGAGACCGTGAGCTTCCACCTGCGAATGGACGACAAGATCGTCCGGCTCAACACGCTGGAGCGTTTCCCGCCCGATCTCGAGCGCCAGAAGCTCGGCGCCACCGTGCCGATGTACGCCGGTACAGCCGGGATCGCGGTGCTGGCGTTCCTGCAGCACGAGGTGTCGAAGCCGATCATCGCTGCCGCCGTGGCCGCGGGGTTCGATGAGGCCAAGGTCCTCGCCCAGTGCACGTTCGTGCGCGGCCACGGCTTCTTGAGCGCAGTATCCGAGCTGCGCTCAGAGATGGGTGCCGTAGCGGCGCCGCTGTTCAACAACGGCATGGTCTTCGGGTCGATCTCGGTAGTCGGTCCCCTAGAACGCATGCCTGAGTCGCGGCGCGACGAGATCGGCCTGCAACTAAAGGACAAAGCCGCGGAGCTGTCCGCCACGGTGAGCTTCGCGGAGGCGTACACGTATCAGGACTGAGCCGTCATCCGCCGCCGGCTCTGTGCTGGGGCGGCCCGGCTCACTCTTAAGCCAGCAAGGGAGTTCGGCCATGCAGTCAGATGACGCCAAACCAGGCGGCGTCGGCGCCGTTGACGCGCCCGTGTTCATAGATCTCTCCTTGGGTCACCCGGGCAACGACCTGTTGCCCTTGAGCGAATTCCGGGAGATGGCGGCGAGGGCCCTCTCCTCGGCTGACCCGACGCTGCTCCAGTACGGTTCGAAGCAGGGGGCGCCAGCGTTCCGCGAGGCGTTGGCTGACCTGTTGACCGCCTCGCTCGCGATCCAGACGACGCCTGACACGCTGTTCGTGACGTCCGGCGCCTCGCAGGCGCTAGACCTCGCTTGCACGGTGCTGAGCGAGCCGGGGGACGTGGTGCTCGTTGAGGAGCCGACGTACTTCCTCGCGCTGCGCATCTTCGCCAGTCGTGGTCTGAAGGTCCGCGGGATCCCCGTCGACGAGAACGGGTTGGTGATCGAGGCCCTCGAGGAGGCGCTGAGCGATAGCAAACCTGCCTTCCTATACACGATCCCTACGTATCAGAATCCGACGGGTGTGACCCTCTCCGAGGCGAGGCGCCGGCGGTTGGTCGAGCTCAGCCGCCTGCACGACCTGCCCGTCGTTGCTGATGAGGTCTACCAACTGCTCGATCTTGGGACGCCCCCTCCGGCGCCCTTGATCGGCTTCGATCGCGATGGCAAGGTCGTCTCGATCAGCTCGTTCTCGAAGATCCTCGGCCCGGGACTACGTCTAGGCTGGATCCAAGCGAGCCATGCCATGGTCGATAGATTCGTGACCAGCGCGCTGCTGAGCAGCGGCGGAGGGCTAAACCCCATAGCTTCTGCCATCGTGAGTGAGGGCCTGTCCTCGGGCTTTCAACGCGAGCATCTAGGCAGCCTGAAGCGAGAGTTCGCTTTACGGCTAGAGCGCTTCGTGGCTGCGGTGCGCAAGGAGCTGCCGGACGCTGAGTTCAGCGTTCCCGGGGGCGGGTACTTCCTGTGGCTGAGACTTCCTGGGGTCGACGCCTATGAGCTGGCAGTTGCCGCCGAGCAGGAAGGCATCGGGTTCCAGCCAGGCCCAGCGTTCTCGAGCCAGGGCGGGTTGAGCGATTACGTGCGGTTGAGCTGGAGCTACTACGACTCGGCTTCGTTGACGGCCGGCGTGAATCGCCTCGCAGCGGCGGTCGCGCGCCTTCACGGCCGTTAGATTCTGGGCCGCTCGCGCAGCGAGCGGTGGAGAGGGTCTCGAACATGAACATCCTGGTTCTAGGCGGTGCGGGCCTGCAAGGACGGGCGGCACTACTCGACCTGACGCGTAGCCCGGAAGTGAAGAGGGTGGTCTGCGCAGACGCCTCGCTGGGTGGGATAGAGGATGCCAGCAGCTGGCTCGATCTAAGTCGCATCGAGCAGACGCAAGTGGATGCCAGTGACGCAGGAGCGCTGGCGCAACTCTTCGGGAGCGGCGTCGACATCGTGGTCGACCTGCTTCCGGCGCAGTTCATCACAACAGTGCTGGAGGCGGCCGCGGCTGCTCGTGTGCACGTCGTCAACACGATGTACGCCAGCGCGATCCCGGCTGGATTCCACGAACGAGCGATCGAGAGTGGCATTACGGTCCTGCCGGAGATGGGGCTCGACCCAGGTATCGACCTGATCTTGTGCGCTCACGCTGCGGCCCAGTTGGACGAGGTCTACGAGCTCCACTCGTACTGCGGTGGTGTGCCTGAGCCGAGGGCCATCGACAACCCGCTGAAGTACAAGATCACCTGGACCTGGGACGGGGTGCTCAAGTCTTACAAGCGGCCGGCCCGCTTCCTGCGCGACGGCGAGGTCGTTGAGGTCAAGCCGCCCGGGATCTACGAACCAGAGTGGCTATCCCTCATCGAGTTCCCTGACGTCGGCCAGCTGGAAGCGATCCTCAACGGTGACGCGATCGTGTTCGCGAAGCAGCTAGGTCTGCTCGGGCAGCTGCGCAACACCACCAGATGCTCCCTGCGCTGGCCAGGGCACAGCCAGCTGTGGCTCGAACTCAGCCGCCTGGGCCTGTTGAGCGACGAGCCGGTCCCGGGGTTGCCTGGCGGGATCACGCCACACCAGTTCATGGTGCGGCATCTAGGCCCCAAGCTCCAGTACGGTAGAAACGAACGCGACCTAGTCGTCATGCGCAACACGGTCATCGGACGTAGGGGGAGTGAGCCCGTCGAATTGCAGTACGACATGGTCGACGTGCGCGACCCCGAGACCGGGCTGTTCGCCATGAACCGGACGGTCGGCTTCACAGCCAGCATCGCGGCGCAGATGATCGGGCGAGGCGAGATCCCCGGCCTAGGGATCTTGTCGCCGGTGGTGGACGTGCCCTCTGGGTCGTTCTTGAGGTCTCTGGGGCAGAGAGGGATCGAGGTCAGGGAAAGCGTAACGCGCGCATAGGTCGAGCAGATGTGAGCCGGACGATCGAATGCGGGCGATCGAGAGCTAACTGCTTCCTTCTAAGCCGTCGCTCGAGAGCCTCAGGGGCGGCCAAAGCCAGGTCAGCCGATTGCTAGCGCTTGAGTTCCGCGAGCAGGGTCCTGTATTGGTTGACGATATCGGCATCGGAGCCGAGGCATAAGCACGATACGCCGTATTCCGCCCACTCCCGCACCCGCTGAGCATGCTCTTGATGTCTCATAGGGTAGTACTGGACGGACGTGATCAGGCCGGCGGCCTTCCCGGCGTCGACGACCACTTTCTCGGCTTGCATCACAGTTTCGTGATACTGGTCTCCGCCGACTTCGTACGAGTAAGACAGGTCGCCGCGACCGGACTGGACCATGTCGAGCCCCGGGGGTCTCACGGTTGACGAGAGCCGTGTTAGTTGAACGGCGCACTGCGAAAGACGTGCCCGAAACCGGCGGTTCTGTCTCACCGAGTACCCTAAGGTGAGCAACAGCTACTAGAAGCGCCCAACGCGCCCGTCCTGGATGCCGAGATCGATTGGGAGGAGATAGTTCCTTGTGTCGAGAGCTACACAGGAGCCATAGGTCATGATCGAGTCGCACCGCATCGTGAGGAGCGCAGAGCAATGGACTTAGAGCTGACGGGGCGTGTCGTCGCCATCACTGGAGGCAGCGAGGGGATCGGGCTGGGAACGGCGTTGTCGTTGGCTAGGGAGGGTGCCAGGGTCGCGATCTGCGCTAGGCGGGCTGGGCCGCTCCAGGACGCCAGGAGCCAGATCGAGGCCGTAGGGGGCGAGGCGTTTACCTTCCAAGCGGACGTGACGCAGAGGGAGCAGTGCGAGGCGTTCGTGGCTGCGACGGTCGGGGAGTTCGGCTCGCTCTACGGTTTGGTAAGCAACGCGGGGAGGGCCGATTCCAGGCACTTCTCTTCGCTTTCGGATGACGATTGGGCTGGCGATTTCGACCTGAAGTTGTGGCCGGCTATCTGGACCTCGCGGGCGGCGGTGCCGCACATGAGGCAGGCTGGCGAGGGTCGCATCGTTCTCGTCACCACGCCGGCGGGCAAGGCGCCTGGGGCCTCGTCATTGCCTACCTCGGTGTCGAGGGCGGCCGGCATAGCCCTCAGCAAGGCGATGTCGAAGGACTTGGCCGCAGACGGCATCCACGTGAATACCGTCTGCGTCTCCAGCATCCTGACCGCGAACATCATGCGGCGCTGGGAGAGGTCCTCCGAAGGCAAGCCGCGCGAGGAGTTCGCCGAAGCGTTGGGCCGCAAGGTGCTGATCGGCCGCCTCGGTCGCCCGCAGGAGGTGGGAGACGTTATCGCGTTCCTGATGTCACAGCGCGCCAGCTTCGTGGTGGGAGCGGCCATCAACGTCGACGGTGGCAGCGCCGCGACGACCTGAGCCAAGCGGGCGCGCCGACCTAGTCCGCTCCCTACTCCACCACGCGAAACACCTCTCGCCGACCCTGCATCACCAGCGGGATGAACCGAGCGTTGAGGTCGCGCATCTCCTCACCTGCGAACTCGACGGACATGGCGGCCTCGAACGCGGTCAGGCTCGCGTACTCCATCTCCATGACCAGGGTGTAGTAGCGACCGACGGCATCTGTGAGGAGTCGCGGTTGGCTACCTCCCATGGCCGGGCTGACCTTCATCATCTCCTTGGCGAGCGCGATCGCCTCTCGCGCCTTGCCGTAGTGAAGCTCGAACACCTCGCGGACGACGATCATCGAGATCAACCTCCCACGAACACGACTCGAACACGATGCATGCAGGACGCGCGTTGACTATAGAGCATCCGGTGGCTCCCGATCTCTGGGTCGGCTTTAGGCTCGATCCCATCGATTCGATCACCGGCGACCTCCCTAAGGTCATGGGCGGTCTCTTGACCGCCCCTCAGGGCGTCGACCCGGCTACCCTCCGCCCAGCCTTGCGCTCAACGCCAGCGCTTCGCGCTTCACCATCTGCGACATCTTGGCGACGGCCTCCTCGCTGAAGCGGAACAGCGGTCCCGCCAGGCTCAGCGCGCCCACGAAGCCGCGTGGCCCGAACACCGGGCTGGCGATGGCGGCGGTGTCGGACTTCCTGTCCTTGTAGGAGAGCGCGAGTTGCTCGCGTCGCTCCTCCTCGAAGCCGGGGAGGTCGGGCTCGGTGAACGCTAGCAGGATCCTGCCGGCCGCGCCCGTGCGCAGGTCTAGCCGGGTGCCCGGCGTGACGTAGTGCAGGACCCGGTGGGCGGTCGAGTTGATCCGGAACAGGCATACGCGGACCTCGCCCTCGCGGACGTAGAACGAGGCGCTCTCGCCGGTTTCCGCCACGAGCGTCCGCAGCGAAGGCATCACGTAGTCCTCCAGGTCGAACGAAGCCTGGTAGAGCTCCCCGAGCCTCAGCAGTGCCGGACCCAGTGCGAAGCTACCGTCCTCGAAGCGCCGCAGGAGGCCGCCCCGCTCCAGCGATGCGGCCAGTCGCAGCAGCGTGCTCTTGTACAGCCCCGTGCGTTTGGCGAGCTCCGCCAGCGTCAGCGTGGGGACTCCGTCGTCGAAGGCTCCGAGTATCGAGAGCGCCCTGTCTACCGCGGCTACGCCGTTCTCTGCCATGGATGGCCCACTCCTTGGGATTGACAATCCGGCTGGGAGTCTATCTAATGTGCCAACTGACTTTAGAACATCGTTCTATCAGATAGAACGCAGTCTAGCCCGGCGCGAGCCCAAGCGCAAGCGTCGGCCGCAGCGGAGGCCCCGGTCCTTGAGCACCACACTCACGGTGGACGAGAGCATCATCGGCGTCATCGACTCCCTCGAGGCCGACCTGCGCGCGCTCAGCCTCGAGATCCACGCCAACCCCGAGCTGGCGTTCCAGGAGACCTTCGCGGCCGAGCGCCTGACGCGCGAGCTGGAAGGTCACGGCTTCGAGGTCCAGCGCGGCTTCCCGGACCTACCGACGGCCTTCAAGGCGACCTATGAGCTGGGTGCCAACGGCCCGACGATCGCGTTCATCGCCGAGTACGACGCGCTGCCCGGCCTCGGTCACGCCTGCGGGCACAACCTCATCTGTGCCGCGGCGGTCGGGGCGGCGGCGGCCCTGACCCAGACCCTGCGCGATCAGAACGTGATCGGGACGGTCCTCGTCATCGGCACGCCCGCCGAGGAGGGTGGGGGAGGGGGCAAGATCCTCCTGCTCGAGCAAGGCGCGTTCGCTGGGGTCGACGCCGCGCTTATGTTCCACGCCGGCGCGCGCACGATGACGACGCGCGGCTCGCTCGCCTCCAGCCGCGTGACGATGAGGTTCCACGGCAAAGCTGCCCACGCCGCCTCGGCGCCGCACCTCGGCGTCAACGCTCTCGATGCGTGCATCCAGACCTTCAACGGCATCAACGCGCTCAGGCAGCACTTCAAGGACGAGACCCGCATCCACGGCATCATCTCGCACGGCGGCGAGGCGCCGAACATCGTGCCCGAGTACGCCGAGGCGAAGTTCAGCATCCGCCACCGCTCCTTCGAGTACATGCGCGAGGTCAAGCACAAGGTCTTCGAGTGTGCGCGCCACGCCGCGGCGTCGGTCGGGGCGACCGTCGAGCTCGTCGAGGGGCTCGAGTACGCCGAGCGGCGCATCAACCTCACCATGGCCGACCGCTTCCGTCATCACATCGAGTCGTTGGGAGAGCCGGTCAAGGAGCCTCTCAAGACCGGCGGCGTCGGCTCTTCCGACTTCGGCAACCTCAGCCAGGCCGTGCCCGCCATCCACCCTTACGTCGCGATAGTCCCCGAGGGCGTGTCGGCGCACACGCGCGAGTTCGCCGAGGCCTCGGCCAGCCCGGCCGGACTGCGTGCGATGCTCCTCGCCGCCAAGGGCCTGGCGCTCACCGGTGCGGATCTGCTGCTGGATCCCGCACTGATGGCCGAGGTCAAGCGAGAGTTCGAGAGCGGGGAAGAGCCATGAACCCCGAGCTCCTCCGCGTGGCCCACCGCTGCCTGACGCAACTGGCCGAGCTCCACCCCGAGCACACAGTGCTGGTCGTGACCGACGCGGAGACGCAGACCGTCGGCGAGGCGTTCGCGGCCGCGGCCGAGCCGCTCGCGCGCCACACCCTGCTGCTGCGCATACCGACTGGCGCCAAGCATGGCGAGGAGCCGCCGGAAGCGGTAGCCGCGGCCATGTCCTGCGCCGACGTGATCGTCCAGGCCGTCAAGTACTCGCTGACGCACACCGACGCGACCCGCGCGGCCCTGGCCAAGAACGCGCAGGTCTTCGTCCTCAGGGGCGCTACCGAGGAGATGCTGCTCAGCGACATCGTCAACGTCGACTTCGACGAGCTGAAGCGCGTCACCGGCGCCGTCGCCGAGCGGCTCAGCGGCGGTTCGAAGGTAAGGGTGACGACCCCGCTCGGCACCGATCTGCAACTGGGTATCGAGGGGAGGCGGGCTCGAGCCCTGGCCGGCGGCACCGGCCCAGGCAGGTTCGGCGGCCCGCGCTCCGGCGAGGCGGCCATCGCGCCGGTCGAGGGGACTGCTCAGGGCGTGGTGATGATCGAGCACTCGATGGACAACCTCGGGCTGCTCGATGCGCCCATCGAGCTGACGCTAACCGACGGCCGCGTCACCCGCGTTCGTGGCGGCGAGTCCGCAGCAGAGCTCCGCCGCATCCTCGCGCTTTCGGACGAGAACGCCGCCAACCTCGCCGAGTTCGCCATCGGCACCAACCCCAACGCGCGCCTGACCGGCAACCTCGCCACCGACAAGAAGGTCAGGGGTTCGGTCCACGTCGCGCTGGGGGACAGCCTCAGCCTCGGCGGGACCGTGAGAAGCGACCTGCATCTCGACGGGATGCTGCTGAGACCGACAGTGCTAGTCGACGGTTCGCCGCTGGTGGTAGCCGGCGAGCTGGTGCTAGACCGCCAGACCGAGGCAGCGGCCTCGGGAAGTCTGCAAGCTCAGGGAGGAACGCCATGACCGCAGGATTCATCCGACGAACCTTCGCCGCGCTACTGGTGACGGCGACGCTGGCTGCAGGCTCAGCCCAGGTGCGCGAGCTGGTGATCGCACAGGGCGTGGACGTGCCCGGCTTCGACGTCCACTCTCCAGGCTCGAGCGTCACCGCCATCGAGTCCGTCCTCGTCAACATCTTCGACTACCTGGTGTGGCGCGACGCCGACGGCAACTTCGAGCCGGGCCTCGCCACCGCCTGG
Organism: uncultured bacterium; assembly: GCA_964473205.1. Lineage (GTDB taxonomy): Bacteria > Deinococcota > Deinococci > Deinococcales > Trueperaceae > CAYMRL01. The sequence goes on from CAYYOK010000001.1 coordinate 44,063, forward strand.
GAGCCGATCGCCGAGGACGCCTGGCGCTTCACCCTGCGCGAAGGTGTGCTGTGGCACGACGGCCAGCCGTTCAGCGCCGAGGACGTCAAGTTCACGCTCGAGCGCATCGCCAGCGACGAGTCGCTGACCGAGAACGCCAACTACCGCCAGATCCGCGAGGTCGAGATCGTCGACGACTTTGAAGTCATCATCCACACCAACGGCCCCGACCCGATCCTGATCAACCGGCTCTCGCGGCTGAACTCCGGCATCGCGCCCAGGCACTACGTCGACGAGGTCGGCTGGGAGCAGTTCGCGCTCGCGCCCATCGGTACCGGACCGTTCAAGCTCGTCGAGTGGCGCCGCGACGACCGCATCATCCTCGAGGCCTTCGACGACCACTGGCGCGGCCGCCCTGCCTACGACCGCCTTGTCCACCGCACCATCCCCGAGGACTCCACCCGCGTCGGCGAGCTGATCACCGGCGGCGTGCACGTCGTCTCCAACGTGCCGGTGCAGGATCAGGCGAGGATCGACGGCAGCGGCATCGCCAGCGTGAAGCTGCAGCCGAGCGCGTTCGTCAACATGATCGTGTTCAACGTCAAGGAGGGTGCAGAGACCGCCGACCCGCGCGTGCGCGAGGCGATCGACCTGGCCATCGACCGCGACCTGCTCGTCGAGGGCGTGATGGGCGGCCTCGGCGCCGTCACCGCCGCGCGCCTCAACCCCGGCATCTCTGCCGCACCCGTCGACGAGTACTTCGGTGTCAACAACTACGACCCAGAGCGCGCTATCGCCCTCTTGGCCGAGGCCGGCTACGGCCCGGGCGAGCTGACCATCAAGCTGTACGGCTCCTCCGGCCGCCACCCGATGCTGCCCGAGCAGACCGAGATCATCGCCGTGATGCTCGAGGCCGTCGGCATCGACACCGAGATCGAGGTCCTCGAGTTCAGCGCCTATTCGAGCCGCATCTGGAACGCGGCCGCCTTCGAGCACCTGGTGGTCACGGGCCTCGGCAACTCGATGCGCGACAACTGGTTCGCCCTGCGCGCCCTCTATTGCGAAGGCGAGTACCAGGCGCGCGTCGGCTGGTGCAACCCGCGCTTCGACGAGGTCATGGACCTCGCCCAGACCGAGGTCGACCCGGAAGCGCGCGCCGCCCTGCTGTTCGAAGCGACCCATATCGTCGCGGCCGAGCGCCCCTGGATCACGCTGTTCCAACAGCAGAACCTCACGGGCGTCTCCAACGCGGTGGCCTGGGAGCCGCGCCAGGACGAGTACCTGTGGATGTTCGAGGCCCAGCCGGGCAACTGACGGTTGGTCTGGCTCGCGGGGCGCGGCTGATGGTCGCGTCCCGCGTTCCTCTGGCTGGGCGGTGCACGGGGCGAGCGCCCGCCACGCCAGCGCGTACCCTGGGCGAGAGGCCGACGACTGCCGTGTCCCGCCTGTCTGCCGGGGCGCATTCCCTGGGCGAGAGGCTGACGACTACGTAGATGACCCTCTACTTCCTCCGGCGGCTGCTGCAGATGATCCCCGTGATGATCGGCATCACGCTGATCGTCTTCGTGCTGCTGCGCGTCTCCGGGGACCCGGTGCTGCTGATGCTGCCGGAGGACGCGCCGCAGTCGCAGGTCGACACGCTGCGCAGGAACCTGGGTCTCGACAAGTCGCTGCCCGAGCAGTACCTGATCTTCATCAGCAACCTCGTCACCGGCGACTTCGGCCGCTCGATCCGTTACGGCAACCAGCCGGTGCTGCCCATCGTCCTGGAGAGGCTGCCCGCGACGCTGCAGCTGACGCTCGGCGCGCTGGTCGTGGCGATGCTGATCTCCTTACCCGCGGGCATCATCGCGGCCGTGAACCGGCGCCGCTGGCCCGACTACGGCGCCAGCACCCTGTCGATCCTCGGCGAGGCGATGCCCAACTTCTGGCTCGGCATCATGCTCATCCTGATCTTCGCCATCAACCTTCAGATCTTCCCGGTCTCGGGGCGCGGCGGGTTCATGTCGCTGGTGCTGCCGTCCGTCACGCTCGGCACCGGCCTGGCCGCGATGCTGACGCGGCTGATGCGCTCGAGCCTGCTCGAGGTGCTCGGCCTCGATTACGTGCGGACCGCCACCGCCAAGGGTCTGCGCCCGCGCATGGTGCTGCTCAAGCACGCGCTGCGCAACTCGCTGCTGGCGTACGTGACCGTGCTGGGGCTGCAGATCGCCGGGCTGATGGCCGGCTCGGTCGTCACCGAGCAGGTGTTCGCCTGGCCGGGCATCGGGCTTCTCGCCATCCAAGCGATCAACTCACGCGACATGGCCGTGGTTCAGGCCGTCGTCATAGTCGCCTCGCTCATCGTCATGCTCGCCAACCTGGCCGTCGACCTGCTCTACGCCGTCATCGACCCGAGGATCCACTACTCGTGACCTCCATCCCCCGATCCCGCTCGATGGCTGGAGCCCAGGCGTGACCTCCGTCCTCCGCCGCACCTTCTCGGCCCCTACCGCCGTGGCTGGCTTGGTCGTCCTACTCGCCTTCATCGGCATGGCGCTGTTCGCCCCGTGGATCGCGCCGCACGAGCCCGCTGCCCCCAACCTACTCTCCCGCCTCTCGCCACCTAGCTGGGCGGGCGGCGATAGCCGGTTCTTCCTAGGCAGCGATCACCTCGGCCGCGACATCCTCAGCCGCCTGATCTTCGGGACGAGGATCGCGCTGCTCGTCAGCTTCGTGGGCGTGGTCATGGCCGCGACCGTCGGCATCTCGCTCGGCCTCGCCGCCGGCTACTTCGGCGGCCGAATCGACACTCTGATCATGCGTCTCGTCGACACGCTCATCGCCATCCCCAACGTGATCCTCTACCTCACCGTGCTCGGCGTCTTCGGGCCGAGCTTCACGGTCCTGGTGCTGGTCATCGGGCTGATCAACTGGACGACCTTCGCGCGCGTGGTCCGCGCCGAGGTGCTGTCGGTGAAGCGGCGCGAGTTCGTCGAGGCCACCCGCGCGCTCGGTCAGAACACGCTGCTGATCATCGGCCGGCACGTGCTGCCCAACGTGATCGCCCCGATCATCGTGGTCGCGACCCTCAACGTGGCCACCGTGATCATCCTCGAGGCCTCGCTGTCGTTCCTCGGCCTGGGTGTGCAGCCGCCGACCGTCACCTGGGGCCGGATGCTGTCAGACGGGCGCAGCTACATCGCCACTGCGTGGTGGTTGGCGACGTTCCCTGGGCTGTTCATCACCCTCGCTTGTCTCTCGCTGATACTCATCGGGGATTCGTTGAGAGACGCCTTGGATCCAAGGCTGCGCGGGAAGTGAGGCGAGATCTCGGCGCTTTCGGCCTGTGCCGACCTGCCGCTTACGCGGTCGCCCGCCCTCGTCCAGCAGCAGCGACAGCACGGCGATGGCTACGCCCGAGTATCGAGACATCACATGCCTCCTGACCAACCAAGACGAAACGTTCCCGTGCGCGCTGGTTCTATGACGCAGCGGTACAGGTCGTGTTCGAGCTCAGGTTAGTTGGGGCCCTATTAGCGCCTACTTAAAGCCTCGGGCGGAGCCGCCGTGCGCCGACCGCTATGTGCGGAAAGGTGCGATGCCCCACCTAATCTAGGTGTTTCCACTGATTCGCGCTCCGCCGCGCTCCTTGCAGACTGACCTCTAGCCGACGAGCTCGGTCAGAGAGGAGCATCAGATGCCAACGTTCGTCATCGAGCGCCATATCCCGGGAGCCAGCCAGCTGAGCCAGGAGCAGCTCCGCGACATCTCGAAGAAGTCGATGGAGGTCGTCGCCGGTCTCGGGGTCCCGTACACCTGGCTGCACAGCTACGTGGCGGGCGACAAGATCTACTGCGTGCACGAGGCCGAGAACGCCGACGTCATCCGCGAGCACGCCAGACGCGGCGGCTTCCCCGCCGATCTGGTCGTCGAGGTCGCGAACGTCATCGATCCGACCACGGCCGAGGGCTGACCAAGACACCGGCTCAGGTCCGATGCTCCGCCACCAGGCCTCTGCTACCGTTTGAACATGCAAACACGGTCGGCCGATCAGCGGAGAGCAAGCGTCCGAAGCTGCCTGTTCATCATCACTGCGTGCCTCTGCGCGACGGTCCTTCAGGGAGCCTTCGCGCAGCGGGGCGGTGGGGTTGGTTGCGAAGGCCCGCCGGTACTGACCTCAGGCGGTCCGGTGTGCGGTGTCGCGGTCGCGGCCTTCGAGGGCTCCGAAGTCACGGTGGAGGCCTTCCTCGGCATCCCCTACGCCGAGTCGACCGCCGGCGAGGGCCGCTGGCGCCCGCCGGTGCCGAAGGCTCCGTGGACCGAGACGTTCGTCGCCAACGCGTACGGAGCGCCGTGCCCGCAGGGCCTCGGCGAGATGCAGCCGCAGTTCGGGGTCATGAGCGAGGACTGTCTCAGCGTCAACGTCTGGACCCCAGCGGCGGATGGTGCCGGGAGGCCGGTGATCGTCTACGTGTACGGCGGGGCGTTCGTGTCCGGCAGCACCGCCGCCGAGCTCTACGCAGGCGGGCCGATGGTCTACGACGGTGCGAGGCTGGCTGCATCGCAGGACGTCGTGGTCGTGACCCTCAACTACAGGGTGGGCGCTCTAGGGTTCCTCGCGGGCGTCGGTGGTCTCGAGGGCAACTACGGTCTGCGCGATCAACAGCTGGCGTTGCGCTGGGTGCAGGAGAATGCGGCGGCCTTCGGCGGAGACCCGCACAGGGTGACCTTGGCTGGCCAGAGCGCAGGGGCGATGTCTGTGACGGCGCATCTAACCGCCATCCCGTCTAGCGCCGGCCTGTTCGATGCTGTGATCGTGATGAGCAACCCCGCCGGTCTGCCGTACAAGGAGATGCAGGAGGCCACCGACTTGGGCGTGGCGTTCGGTGTCGCGGCCGGCTGTCCGAGGCGGGGTGATCAGCTCGCCTGCCTGCGCGCCATGGCGTTCGAGGAGATCATCGATACACAGACTTCCAGGCTGACTGTCACCTCCGTGCTGAGACTTGGCGCGGACGGCCTGCTGTTGTGGTCACCGACGATCGATGGGGAGTTCCTGGTCGGGGTGCCGATCGGGGAGGCCTTCGTCAGCGGTTATGACGTGCCGGCGCTGATAGGTACGACCTCGGGCGAGGGGGTCGTCTTCGGACACGGTGGCGGGGCGCGGATGGGTTTCATCGAGTTCTCGGTCGCAGCACAGGTCCTGCTTGGCAGGAGCTCGGCCGACCTGGTCGTGGAGGAGTATTCGCCGGGCTTTGGTCGCGATCACCGCGATGCCTGGATGGATGTGTTCACAGAGCTGGTCTTCCATTGCCCGAGCCTCGGCCTGGCGCTGGCTGGAAGGGCTCCTACGCACTTCTACGAGTTCGAGCATCTGTCGTCCTTGCAACTGTTCGGTCCTGAGGCTTGCAGTGAGCAGGCTTGTCATGGTGAGGACGTGCCGTACGTGTTCGGCACGGCGGCGGGCGAGAAGCCGTTCACGCCCGAGGAACGCGAGCTGTCCGACTTCACACAGCGCTTCTGGGGAGCGTTCGCGCACGCGCCGTACGAGCTCGACCAGGTCGACCTCGGCGGCGGGCTCAGGTGGCCGCGCTACGAGGCGCCGCAGCGCGACGTGCTGAGCATCACCCTCGCGCCGAGCGTCCGCACGGCCAACCTGCACGGCTGTGACGTGGCCGCCGAGATCGGTCAGATCAGGGGCATCATCGAGAGGCTGCCCGAGCTGCCTTGATACCCGCCGAGCTGGCAGGGTCGTAACGGATTCGGCCATGATGGCCCCATGTCTCAGCCAGAGCGCTGGACGCCAGCGGAGGGCGTGAGGACGCTTCGCGAGCGCTTCGGCGACGCCAGGGCGACGAAGATCTTGACCGCGCTCCTCGCGGGAGTGCCGTCCAGCGATGCGGTCGCGGGCGACTACGCCGAGGCGTTGCTGCGCATCGGCAACGGCCACGCCGAGCAGGTGCTGACGCGTTGGCGTCGGGATCCTCATGCCCCGCGGCTCGACCACTGGCCAAGGTCGTGGGCCGCGCGGGCCTTCGCATACCTGGGCGATTGCGAAGCCGGCACCGTTCTCGCCGAAGCCTTGGAGGACGGTCATTGGCGGGTGCGCATGACGGCTGCCCAGTCTCTGGGCCGGTTGCAGGTGCGAGAGTTCGAAGCGCGGTTGCGCCGCGCTCTGGTCGATCCTCATAAGCGCGTGCGGCGGGCCGCCGCCGCGGCCCTCGGGCGAGTCGGCTCGGACGCTTCGGCGCAGGCCCTGCAGGCGGCGCTCGATGACGATGACCGCGAGGTCAGGGCGGAGGCGGACAAGGCTCTGTCGGCACTGGCGGAGAGGCGGCGGGACGGCGCCCGCTGAAGCCGTTCTCCGATCACGTCCCAACGCCTCTGCCAGAGCGCTGGCCTAGCCCTACATTGTCCTCACCATGCGTCACGCGCTGCGCCTCTCCGTCTTGGCCGTCTCGCTGCTGCTGAGCGCCTGCCACCGCTACCCTCCGCCCGCCGTCGTCGACTTTCCGCACGACCCGCGTGTGCTGCACGGCGCCTGGGAGCTGACGGTCACGGGCCGTTACGCCACGATCGAGGACTTCTACCTGGATGGAGCGGGGCAGAACCTCGTCGTCTACGAGCACGACGCGGAACCGCGCGCCTTCAGGGCCGATGGCAGCGGCAACTACGTCGAGGTCGACGCGACCGCGTTCGCAGGGCTGCTTAACCGGCACTTCGACCCCGTCTTGGACGCGGTGGTGGCGTTGAGGCGCTCGGGAACGAGGGTCGAGGTCCAGGTGGTGCCGCTCGCGGGTTCGTCGGCCACGACCACCGAGCTGAGCGTGCCGGCCGGCTTCACCGTCGAGAGGCTCTTCGCGGCGTCCGGCAGGACGTTCATGGTGCTGCGAGACGCCTCGGGCGCACCGCAGCTGCGTTGGTGGGACAGCCTGACCGGCGCCTACGGAGGCGCGTTGACCCCGCCGCAGGTCGGCGACTACATCACGGTCAGCTCGAACGGCCGGGCGGTCGCGTTCTGGGACCTCGGCAGCTGGTCGGGGCGGGTCCATGTCTTCGACACTGCCGCTCTGGGTCCTCTCGAGACTATCGCCTTGGGGACGTGTCGCGGCGCTGGCGTCACCGAGATCAGCGCCGACGGCCGCTGGTTCGTCTTCGCCGGGTGCACCTCGAACCTGCACGTCGTCGACCTCGCTGACGTCGCCGCTGGATCCAGCTACCTCTGGGTGAAGGCGGAGTCCTCCCTGACGTTCGCAGCCGACTCGCATGAGCTGGTGTGGGTCGACCGCCACGGTGCCGTGCGCAGCCTCGACGTTCAGAGCCGCGTCCAGCAGGTCATCCACCAGCTGAGCGAGGCGGAGCGGTACAGGCTCAACGTCGACTGGGGAGCGTGGTTCGAGCCGCGGCTGGTCCTCGACCGCTCGGCTGGGGTCCTGGCGCTGACCAAGGGTGATGGGCGCGTCACGCTACTGGGCCTGGCCTCAGGAGCGAGCGCCGTCGCCGTGCCGCCGCTCGAGCTCGAGTCGGCCAGCCTCGAGCTCGAGGCCACCTTCGATTACGGCTCGCTGACATCGGACTACGCGTACGAGTTCGCCGGCACGCTGGACCTCGGTGGCGTCCCGCACCGCGTCGAGGGCCATGCTCACGCCTACGGGCTGCACCACTACGTTCCGGGCGAGGGCTCGCTGTCGCCCGAGGCGATCGCCCCTCCGCACTTGAGCGCGCAGGCGTACGTGTGGGCGCCCACCGACGACGAGCCGAGCCTCTACCTGAGTTTCGGCACCCAGGACCGCTTCGCTACGACCTACCTGGGCGAGCTGCTCGACGCCGACGGCACGGGCGGCTACCTGGTCGAGCTTCAGAGAGCTGCGCCTTAACTGCATCGTCTTAACGGCTGAGCGGCTTGCCCTCGCTGCCGGCTCTTGACAGGCCGAACGCGCGGCACAATACTTACTGCACAAAATGAATCAATGAAGGCGGCGAGATGAAGCCTACGCACGGCGGCGCTCTGAGGCGCGAGAGGATCCGTTCCCTCAACCAGAGCGCGGTGATAAACGCGATCCACAGGTACGGGCGCATATCCCGTACCGACCTGGCGGCGGAGCTGCATCTCAGCCCCGCCGCCATCACCAGCATCACCGCGCCCTTCGTCGAGGAGGGCCTGGTGGTGGAGGCGGAGGTAGGCGTCTCGGCGTCGGTGGGCCGCAAGCCGATCCTCCTTGGCATCAACTACGACCACTCGTACGTGCTCGGCATGAAGGTCATGAACCAGGCGGTCCTGGCCTCCCTAACCAACCTCAACGCCGAGGTGAAGCGGGTCCACAGCGTCCCGCTCGCCAGCACGGACGTCGACTCGGTGGTCGCCGCGATCGCCGAGCTCACCGACACCCTGCGCGGCGGAGCCGACGTGCCGGCGCAGCGCGTGATCGGGCTCGGCGTCAGCCTGCCGGGGGTCGTCGACCTGGCCGCTGGCGCGGTGCGCCACTCCGAGCTGCTCGGCTGGGGCTCCGTGCAGCTGGCCGACCTCCTGCAGTCCAGGCTGGGCCTGCCTACCTTGGTCGAGAACGACGTCAACGCGCTCGCGGCCGCTCACGCCTGGTTCGGTCACGGCCGCGACCACGGCTCGTTCCTGGTCGTCACGGTCGGGCGGGGCGTCGGCCTCGGGATCGTGATCGGCGGACAGCTCTACCGGGGGCCGCGCGGCGGCGCCGGGGAGCTGGGCCACACCCGCGCCACGCCGATCGAGCCGCGGGTGATGAGCGGCGCGACCACCAGCCTCGAAGGCCTGCTCGGCGACGCCGCCCTGCTGTGCCAGGCGCGTGACCTGGTGCCCGGCTTCGGCGCGGAGCAGGGTGTCGACGACCTCAGCGAGCTCGCCGCCGCCGGCGACCAGGCCGCCCTCGACCTGCTGGCCGATGCGGGCTCCTGCCTGGGCGTGGCGATCGCCGACCTGGTCAACGTCTTCGCCCCGACGCTGGTGATCCTCGGCGGCGAGGGCATGCGCAACGGCGAGTTCCTGCTGCCTCACGCCAAGACCGCGCTCGAGCAGTACGTGTTCGGCGGTCTGGCCGACGAGCTCGAGCTGGTGGTCGACACCTGGGGCGACGACGCTTGGGCGCGCGGCGCCGCCGGGCTCGCCGCCGCGCGTTTTCTCGAAGCAGCCACCATCCCGCTCGAAGCAGCTGGCGCGACCATGGGCAGCGACTGAGTCGCCGCAATCCAGCCATGTGCGCCCCGAACCACACGGTGCCGAGCCGGAAGGCACCGAAGCTAGGAGGAAGCGATGCAGCAACAACCTCGTAAGTCGATCTTCAGGCGCTTGGCCGCGACGCTGATCGCGGTCGCGCTGGCCGCCGGCTCGGTGCAGGCCCAGACGACCGTCGACTACTTCTCGTTCACGACCAGCTCGGACAGGTTCGAGACGCTCGAGGCGCTCATAGCGGTCTTCGAGGCCGAGAACCCCGGGATCCGCATCAACTACACCACCGCCGACTTCGGCTCGTACTTCACCAAGCTCCAGACGGACTTCGCGGCCGGCAACGCTCCCGACGTCTTCGAGCTGAACTACGAGACGTTCGTGACCTTCGCGTCGCGCGGCACCATGCTCGACCTGAGCCCCTACATGGACGCGAGCGACGTCGTAGACGACAGCACCTTCTACCAGGCCGCCCTCGACGCCTTCGCCTTCGAGGGACAGCAGTTCGGCCTGCCCATCACCTTCTCGACCGTGATGCTCATCTACAACAAGGACATGTTCGACGCCGGCGGGGTCGGGTACCCCAACGACGACTGGACCTGGGACGACGTCATCGCGGCCGCGACGGCGCTGACCGATGCGCCCAACCGGGTCTGGGGCATCTCGCAGCCGGTGCAGTTCTGGGAGTTCTACAAGACCGCCGCGCAGGCCGGCGGCGGCCTGACCGTCACGCCCAGCGTGCAGATCAACACGCCCGAGAACGTGGCGGCCGCGCACTACCTCGTCGACAAGGTCCAGGTGCACCGCGTGATGCCATCCGACGCCGAGATGAGCGGGGTCGGCGACATCGATCTGTTCCTCAACTCGCAGCTCGGCATGATCGTCACCGGGATCTGGATGTTCGACCACTTCATCAACGAGGCGACCTTCGCTTGGGACGTCGCCGTCGAGCCGGGCGGCGCCAACAAGGGCACGCACTTCTTCTCCAACGCCGCCGTGGTGGCCAACACCAGCGACGTTCCGGACGCCGCCTACAAGTGGGTCGAGTTCCTCGCCGCGCACCCGGCGGTGGCGGAGGCGCGCATCGAGACCAACTGGGAGCTCTCCGCGCTCTCGCTCGAGCAGGCCGACGCGCTGGCGGCGTACCTCTCCAAGCCCGTGCCGGCCAACCGCTAGGCGGTCTTCCAATCGCTGGCGTTCGCGGTCAACCCGCCCGTGATCGAGAACCAGCCACAGCTCCAGGACATCATCAACCAGGAGCTCGAGGCGGCGCGGCTCGGCACCAAGACCGTCGAGCAGGCTCTCGCCGACGCCCAAGCGAGGGTCGAAGCGGTCGTCGGCGGGCAGTAGCGCCGACCAGGTCTAACTGTTGACGAAGCCGGCACTGCGCCACGCTCGCGCCGCGGTGCCGGCTCACACCCCTGAACGACGCGCCCGAGAACCGCTCACTCGACCTGCTCCCCACACCGCCTCCAGCTCGCACGAAGGGTCCAGCCGCATGATCGAGCACCAGCCGTACGGGAACGACGACCCGTACAAGAGCACCGCCATCGAGCGCTTCCCGCGCGATCCCGCCCCGACCCAGGCCGTTCAGGTGGGGTTCCGCACCGATCCGGTCGCGACCGAGGCTTGGATCGACCTGAGGCAGGTCATGCCCGGCGGAGCCGTCGAGCAGGGTCGCGTGGCAGCCACCGCTCTGGGCGAGGGTCTGTGGACGGCGGACTTAGGGCCGTTCGAAGGCGGGCGGGTCGAGTACCGGCTGGCCGGACGCCTCGCGGACGGCTCGCTGGAGACGGCCGACTTCGCGTTCGAGGTCGGGAAGTGGGTGAGCGTCACCGGTGTCGCCAGCCTCGCGGTCGACGGCAGCCAGCTGGTCATCGAGCTCGAGACGGCTGGCACACCCGCGCGCCTGCGGGTGTCGTTCCCGACCGATGGCGCCGCCAGGTGCGAGCTGGTGCTAGGCGAGGGGCAGGTCGGTGAACGGTCACACGGCTCCGCCGTCCCACGGCTCGAGGAGGGCCCGAGGCACGCGCGCATCGAGGGACCGGGGATCGCGCTGCTGCTCGACAAGGCGTCGCTGACCCTCGCAGCCTCTCGGCCACCGTCCTCTTGGCCAGCACCACAACCGTCATCGACTCGCGAGGCTGCTCTCGCCGAGGACCTCTTCTCCATCAGCCTCGCCCTGCGCTGGCTCGAACGCCCCGGGGCGTTCACCACGCCCGTCCAGCTCGACCTCAGGACCGCCGCCGACGAGCGCATCTACGGCCTCGGCGAGCGCTTCATGGACGCCCAGCGCGACGGCAAGGCCTGGGACGTGCGCGTCTACGAGGAGTTCAAGGAGCAGCGGCAGCGCACCTACATCCCGGTGCCGTTCATCGTCACCAGCCGCGCCAACGGGCTGTGGCTCGAGGCCGACGAGCCCAGCTATTTCGACCTGCGTCACGACGACGCTACGCTAGCCATCGACCGCCTGACGGATCCCGGCTCGCCCAGCGGCGCGCGGCCGCTCCTGACCTTCACCCTGCTCGCCGGCGAGAAGCCGTACGACGTCACTGCCGCCTTCACGCGGCTGACCGGCGCCATCGCGGTGCCGCCGAAATGGGCGTTCGGGCCGTGGATGTCGGCCAACACCTGGAACTCGCAGGCCATCGCCGAGGAGGTCGTGAACCGCACCCTGGCCGAGGACGTGCCGGCGACGGTGATAGTCCTCGAGGCCTGGAGCGACGAGTCGACCTTCTATATCTTCAACGACGCCAAGTATCAGCCGGTGCCTGCCGGGCAGGCCCTGACGCTCGCCGACTTCGAGTTCGGCGGCAGGTGGCCCGATCCGAAGGGCATGATCGACTTCTGGCACGACAACGGGTTGCGGGTGGTGCTGTGGCAGATACCCGTGCACAAGCGCCTCGGCGAGCCGCACGCCCAGCACGACGCCGACGGCCGGCACATGATCGAGCAGGGCTACGTCATCCTCGAGGAGGACGGCACGCCCTACCGCAACAAGGGCTGGTGGTTCGGTGACGCGCTGATCACCGACTTCAGCAACCCGGCCGCCGCTGCCTGGTGGTTCTCCAAGCGCCGCTACCTGATCGACGAGTTCGGCATCGACGGCTTCAAGACCGACGGCGGCGAGCACCTGTGGGGCCGCGACCTGCGCGCGTTCGACGGCAGCCGGGGCCTCGAGCTGTTCAACACCTACGCCAACCGCTACGTCGAGGCGTACAACATGTTCGTGCAAGAGGCGACAGGCGGCGACGGCGTCACCTTCTCGCGCTCCGGCTACACCGGCGCTCAACGCTTCCCGATCCACTGGGCCGGCGACGAGGACAGCAGCTGGACCGCCTACCGCGCCTCGATAAAGGCGGGGTTGTCGGCCGGGGTGAGCGGGATCGGCATGTGGTCTTACGACATCGCCGGTTTCAGCGGTGAGATCCCGCCGCCCGACCTGTACATGCGCTCGACCGCGATGGCCGCGCTCTGCCCGATCATGCAGTACCACTCGGAGTACCACACCTCGGCGGACCGCAGGGATCGCACGCCCTGGAACATCGCCGAGCGCCACGGCGACCCGCAGGTCCTGACCACCTACCGGCGCTACGCCAAGCTGCGCATGCGGCTCCTCGACTACCTGCACGGCGAGGCCCAGGCGCTGTCAGCCGTCGGCGTGCCGCTGATGCGTTACCCCGCGCTCGAGCACGCCGAGGACCACGACTTCCTCGCCCAGGACGAGTACGCCTACTACCTGGGCCGCGACCTGCTCATCGCGCCCGTCACGGAGCGCGGGGTCGGCACGCGCGAGGTGCGCCTGCCGGGCGGCACCTGGGTCGACGCCTGGTCGGGCGCCGGGCTCCAAGGTCCGCGGACCTTCCACGCTCCAGCTCCCATCGACCGCATCCCGGTGTTCGTCAAGGCGGAGAGCCCGCGTCTGAAGGAGCTGCTGGCGGCGTTCGCGCAGTGGCGACGGGACGGTACGGAGGCCTGAGCAGATGTACGAGCGAGGCTGGCGCAAGTTCGGGATCGTCGCGCTGTTCCTGGGGCCGAGCCTCCTCGGGCTGCTGGTGTTCACGCTTCTACCTATCGGCGCCTCGCTCGGACTGTCGTTCACCAACTGGGACCTGCTTACGCAGCCCAAGCTCGTCGGCCTGCAGAACTTCAGGACCATGTTCGGCGACATGGAGTTCTGGCGGACCCTGCGCAACACGATCAGCTTCCTCGTCGGCTACATCCCGCTGGTGCTCACCGCCGGGCTGCTGCTGGCGGTGCTGCTCAACAGCGCCATCCCCTTCAGGCAGGCGTTCCGCGCGATGTACTTCGTGCCGGTGGTCACCTCGTGGGTCGCCGTGGCGCTGGTGTGGCGCTGGCTGTTCAACCCAGCGTACGGCCTCATCAACAGCGGGCTGGGACTCCTGGGCATCAGCGGGCCGGCCTGGCTCTTCGATCCGAACTGGGCGATGGTCGCCGTCATCATCACCAGCGTCTGGAAGGACACGGGCTTCATCATGGTGATCCTGCTGGCGGGCCTGCAGGGCATCCCGCGCGAGTACTACGAGGCGGCCAGCATCGACGGCGCCAACCGCGCGCAGGGCCTCAGGCACATCACCGTGCCGCTGCTGGCTCCGGCGCTCACCTTCTGCCTCAGCATCAGCCTGATCGGCTCGTTCCAGGTCTTCGACCAGGTCTACGTCATGACCGAGGGCGGGCCGGCGGGCGCGACGATGGTGCTGGTCGAGCGCATCGTGGCCAACGCCTTCTCCTACAGCCGCATGGGTTACGCGTCGGCGATGTCGTGGGTGCTGTTCATGCTGATCTTCGTCGTCACGTTCTTCTTCTACCGGCTCAGGAAGTGGCAGGCGTGAACGCCACGTCCCGCCCGCAGTTGAAGTCTCGCCCGCCGGCGAAGTCCCGCCCGCGAGTGAAGCCTCGCGCGCGGGCGAAGTTCCGCGCTCGCACCTACCTGCTGACGCTCTTGGCGCTGGCCGGCGGCCTCGCCATGATCACGCCGTTCGTGTGGGCGATAGTGACCTCGCTGCAGCCGCGCGGGGCGCTGCTGGCGTTGCCTCCCCAGCTCATCCCGTCCGAGCCGACCATCGCGTCCTACACCACCGTGATCAGCCGCTTCCCGTTCCTGCGCGTGTTCGGCAACTCGGTGCTCGTCGCCTTGACCACCACCTTCGGCCAGCTCGTCATCTGCTCGATGGCCGGCTACGCCTTCGCGCGTCTGCAGTTCCGCGGACGCGACGCGCTCTTCGCCGTCTACCTCGCGACCCTGATGGTGCCGTTCGCGGTCGTCATCACCCCGCTGTTCATCATCGTCACGCGCCTCGGCTGGGGCGACACCTACGCCGGTCTCATCATCCCCGGCATCTTCAGCGCGTTCGGCACCTTCTTCATGCGCCAGTTCTTCCTCTCGATACCCCGCGAGCTCGAGGAGGCAGCGACCATCGACGGCGCCGGCACGCTTTCGGTCTTCTTCCGCATCGTCCTGCCGCTGACCGGCCCCGCGCTGGCGACGCTCGCAGTACTCTCGTTCATGGGCTCGTGGAACAGCTTCCTGTGGCCGCTCCTGATCATCAACGATCGCAACCTGATGACCCTGCCGATCGCCTTGTCCACGCTCCAGGGGATCTACCCGGGACAGACGCAGTGGAACATCGTGATGGCGGGCACGGTGCTCGCGACGATCCCCACCATCCTCGTCTTCTTGCTGGCGCAGCGCTGGGTCATCGAAGGCGTGGCCGGCTCGGGCGTGAAGGGGTGAGGCCCGACGCCACCGCGACCCCGCTAGGCTGGCGCAGCCTCGAGTTCGACGTCGACGTGCTGCTCGCGGCGCAGCGCGAGAACGGTGCGTTCCCGGCAGGAGCCGAGTTCTCGCAGTACGGCTTCTGCTGGCTTCGCGACGGCTCGTTCATCGCCCACGCCCTCGACGTCGTCGCGAGCCGCGCTGCCGCGGCCGGCGATGAGACCACCGCGACCCGCACGCGGGCGGCGAGCGCCCGCTTCCACCGCTGGACCGCCGCCACGATCGAGCGCCTCGGGGACGCTGTCAACGACCTCATCGAGAGGCGCGCAAGGGCAGAGCCTTTGAGCGAGTTCGACTTCCTGCCGGCTCGCTTCACCCTGAGCGGCGAGTGGGAGAAGGACGGCTGGCCCAACTTCCAGCTCGACGGCTACGGCCAGTGGCTCTGGAGCCTCGCCCACCACCTGCGGGCCAACGGCCGCACCGAGCTGCCAGAAGAGCTGGTGCCGGCCGTGAGACTGGTCGTGCGCTACCTGAGCGTGTTCTGGGATCAGCCCTGCTACGACTCCTGGGAGGAGCACCGCAGCCAGCTGCATACCGCCACGCTGGCCTCGGTCCACGCCGGGCTGCGCGACATCGGGCCGTACCTGCCGCCTCTGGCGGACGCGGCGCGAGCGGCGGCGGCCGGCGCGCTCCGTTACATCCACGACGACTGCGTGCGTGACGGCCACCTGATCAAGTACATCAGGAACACCGCCGTCGACGCGTCGCTGCTGTGGCTCTCCATGCCGTTCGAGGTCTTCGCGATCGACGACCCCGTGATGGCGGCCACGGCCACCCGCATCGAACGCGAGCTGCTCGGCGGGGGAGTGCGCCGTTACCTGGCCGACACCTACTACGGCGGCGGCGAGTGGGTCCTCCTCACCGCCTGGCTCGCCTGGTACTGGCTGCGAACCGGCCGCCGCGATGACGCTGAGAAGCTGATGCAGTGGGTCGAGGAGCAGCGCGACGAATCCGGCGCGCTGCCGGAGCAGGTGCCCGGCACCGCGTACCACCCGCGCTTCCTGGCCTACTGGAAGCGCGAGTGGGGTCCGTCCGCCAAGCCGCTCCTGTGGTCTCACGCGATGGCGGCGCTGGTGAAAGCGGAGATGTAAGCGGCTTCTTACACCGGAAACTAGCTAAACCACGGCGTCGTCCTTCTGGGCGTTGGGCGAGTTCGTTCGCCCGGCGCTCCTACATCGGAATCGGCCGAAGGACTGTCGCCCAAGGAGCAAGACACGCCGTGCTGCTCTAGGTATTCTCATAGTTGCAACAACCTATGTAGGGAGAGGAAGTGAGGAACATGGCGCGTTCTTCGACACTTACACCTCGGGATCGGCACCGTCGGTGGACCTTGCGGTCCCTGGCGACCGCGGTGGCAGCCGCCCTCATCGCGCTGTCCGGCTCTGCGGCGTTGGCGCAGGAGGGTCCGTTCGATCACCTGCAGCTCGAGCTGGTGGTGGAGGGCCTCACCTCGCCCGTCAACCTCGTCTCGCCGCCTGGTGACGATCGCCTCTTCGTCGTCGACCAGATCGGCCTGATCCACATCATCGACGCCGACGGCAACCTGCTGCCGGAGCCGTTCCTCGACGCCCGGCCCCATCTGATGACGTTCAGGCCCGGCTTCGACGAGCGCGGCCTGCTCAGCATCGCGTTCCACCCCAATTACGAGCGCAACGGCCGCTTCTTCGTGTACTACAACGCTCCGCTGCGCGCCGGCTCGCTGGCGGCCCTTAACAACACGATGACGATCTCCGAGTTCCGGGTCTCGGCGACAGACCCGAACCGCGCGGACCCGTTCAGCCAGCGCAAGGTGCTCGAGATCGACGATCCGGCTTTCAACCACAACGGCGGCCAGCTTGCCTTCGGTCCCGACGGCTACCTCTACATCGCCATCGGTGACGGCGGCCAGTCGAACGACCAGGGCCCCTTCCACCCGCCGATGGGCAACGGTCAGGACATCACGACGCTGCTCGGGGCCATCTTGCGCATCGACGTCAACGACGACGATGGCCGCGGCTACGCCGTCCCGGCGGACAACCCGTTCGTCGGCGGCGTGGCGCTGGCGAACGACAACGATGCCGGCATCGTCTGGTCCGGCCTGGCCTCCGGCCAGGGCGCCAGGGACGAGATCTACGTCTGGGGCCTTCGCAACCCCTTCCGCTTCTCGTTCGACACCGAGACCGGTGACCTGTGGATCGGCGACGTCGGCCAGGGCATGTACGAGGAGCACACGCGCGTGACCGGCCCGGGCAACCTCGGCTGGCGCATCCGCGAAGCCGAGTCGTGCTTCAACCGCGAGGTCGCGCGCGAGCCTCTCGACGAGTGCGCCGACGTCGGCCCGCGCGGCGAGCCCCTGGTGCCTCCGACCTTCTTCTACGAGCACGCCGGCGGCTTCCCGGAGACCGGTCTCGGCATCTCGACCACGGGCGGCTACGTCTACCGCGGCTCGGCCATCCCTGAGCTGGTGGGCGCCTACGTCTTCGGAGACTGGAGCAACAGCTTCCAGGCCGCTTCCGGCAAGCTGTTCGTCGCGACCGAGGGCGCCGACGGTTGGGAGATCGTCCTCGACCGCGCCATGGAGCTCTTCGTTCTCGCGCTCGGTCAGGACGGCGCGGGCGAGCTCTACCTCCTCACCACCGAGAACAGCGCGCCGACCGGCGAGACCGGTCGCGTGTGGAGGATCGTCGCGGGCGAGTGATGGCGGCTTCGCGACAGCGGCTGTCGCGAAGGTAAACCTAGACCGGACCGCCAGCTAGTCGGCGCGTCCCGGAGACGAGCATCGACGGTGGCGGGCGGGTGCCCGGCGCGAGCCAGCGCCGAGCTGCCCGCCCGCCGCATCGGCCCTGGGTGGGCCACATGGAGTCGTGAATGGCATACAGGCGACGTCACCACCTGACACTTCTCTGCGCCGCTGCGGCGCTCTTCCTCCTCTCTGCTCTGCCTGCCGCCTTCAGTCAGAACGACGGCGCCGATGCCGGCGTCCAGATCGGCCAGGAGCAGGTTCGCCGGGGCGCAGCGGTCTACGCCCAGCACTGCGCCACCTGCCACGGTGAGGAGCTCGAGGGCTTCGGTCCGTTCCCGCCGCTTTCCGGCGGCCAGTTCCGCGAGCATTGGCAGGGCAAGACCCTGGGCGAGCTCTACACCTTCGTGCACGAGCAGATGCCTCTTGGCTCCGGCGGCTCGCTCGAGCCGACCATGTACGCCGACGTGGTCGCGTTCCTGCTGCAGCGCAACCGCGTCGTTCCGGGCGAGGTGGAGTTCGATCACGAGAACGAGGAGATGCTCGAGGTGGTGCTGAGCTGGGAGTGAGCCTCAGACCCTCGCGGCTTAAAACCAAGTAATATGCTCGGCATTCTGTGCGCGACTCGCTGGGTTGGCGTCGCGCGTTACCCGGAGTGCCATGAGACAAGCCGTAGAGACCTCCAGACCCGATCCGAAGCAGGCGCTCGTCATCACCGCCACGGTGCTGAGGCGCATGAGGCTGAGCCCGTCGTTCGCGCGCATCACGCTTGGCGGCCAGGGCCTGAAGGGCTTCGCGCGCCGCGGCTTCGACCAGTGGTTCCGCATGTTCATGCCGCGCCCGGGCGCCGAGCAGCTAGGCCTGCCGCTCGGCGACGGCGAGCCCGGCTGGTACACGCGCTACCTCGCGACGCCCGACGGCGGGCGCCCGTTCATGCGTTACGTGACGGTCAGCGAGCATCGCTGTGGGCACCCTGACGACATCGCCGGTCCCGAGATCGACGTGGACGTCGTGCTGCACGGCGAACCTGGCGCGCCCGGCGCGGGGCCGCTGTCGACCTGGGCTCAGACGGTGGAGCCGGGCGACGCCGTCGCGATGCTCGACCAGGGCCTGATCTACCGACCCGATCACGCCGCGGACGGCGTCTTGCTCGTCGGCGACGAGACCGCGGTGCCTGCCATCGCCGGCATCCTGCGCTCGTTGCCTCGGGGCGCGCGTGGAAGCGCCATCCTCGAGGTCCCGCGCCGCAGCGACGTTCAGGTGATGCCAGGTCCGGAGGGTGTGGCGGTCAGGTGGCTGCCGCGCTCGATCACCCGAGCGCAGCCCGGTGACCTCGCCCTGCAGGCCGCGCGCGAGGTCCTCGGCCAAGTGGATCAACACCCGTACGTCTACGCCGCCGGCGAGTCGCGGATGACCAGCGCTCTCGGCATGACGCTGCGCGACGAGCTGGCGTGGCCTCAGCACCGCTTCACCACCGTCGGCTACTGGCATCACGCGGCCCGCGAACAGGGCTGAGATCCGATCGTTCGAGCGGCCCAGGCGCGCTCGGCGTCGCCCGCTACTCCGGTTGACAACCCCGTGGACCGGGCGTAGCATGCCCGCAGCTATAGTTGAGTGACTTACTCTGATATAGCCGGATCGATCCACAGGAACTTGTCGGCGCAAGCCGGCCGCGACCGCTGACTGTCGTCGGAGGCCGCGGTCAGGCTAGCCGCAGGAACGAGGTAGTGCCATGCGCGTTCTCCGAGGGCTTCTCTCCCTCCTCACCTTCACAGCGCTCATCGCAGCGGCCGCTCAGAGCGGCGCGACCGCGGGAGCGCAGGCAGCCGTCGAGTACCCCGTCGTGATCGAGCACGCCCTCGGCACGACGGTGATCGCTCAGAAGCCCGAACGCGTGGCCACGGTGAACTGGGCCAATCACGAGGTCCCGCTGGCGCTCGGCGTCGTGCCGGTCGGCTTCGCCGCCGCCAACTTCGGCGACGACGACGGCGACGGTCTGCTGCCCTGGGTCTTCGAGCGGCTCCAGGAGCTCGGCGCCGAGGTGCCGGTCCTCTTCGACGAGGGCGACGGCATCGACTTCGAGGCCGTCGCCGCCACGCGGCCCGACGTGATCCTCGCCGCCTACTCCGGCCTGAGCCAGGAGGACTACGACACCCTCAGCCTGATCGCTCCCACCGTCGCGTACCCGAACGCCGCGTGGGCGACCGACTGGCGCGACATGATCCGCCTCAACAGCGCCGGCATGGGCATGGCCCCGGAGGGCGACGCGCTCATCGCCAGCATCGAGCAGCAGATCGCCGACACCGTCGCCGACTACCCGCAGCTCGCCGGCCGCGAGGTCATGTTCATCACGCACCTGAACACGACCGACCTCAGCATCGTGCGCTTCTACACCGCCAACGACACGCGCGTTAAGTTCTTCGAGGACCTCGGGCTGGTGATGCCGCAGAGCGTCGTCGAGGTCTCCGCGTCCGGTCGCTTCTCCGGCGAGGTCAGCGCCGAGCAGATCGACCAGTTCGACGACGTGCAGCTGATCGTCACCTACGGCGGCCAGGCGCTCATCGACGCGCTGATGGCCGACCCGCTGACGTCGAAGATGCCGGCCGTCGCCAGCGGCGCCATAGTCACGCTCGGCAACGACCCGCTGGGCACCGCGGCCAACCCCACGCCGCTGTCGATCTCCTGGGTGCTGCGTGACTACGTGGCCAAGCTGGCCGCGGCGGTCGACAGGCTCGATTGAGCACCGCGCTGGCCACCGGCGAAGCCGCAGGCGGAGCGCTTCGAAGGCGCTCCGTCCGGCTTCGTTCCTTGTGGCTGGTGGCCGCGGTCGTGGCCGTCGGCGCGCTGTGCTTCGCGTCCGTCACGATCGGGGTCAGGGACGTCGGCTGGGACGACATCGCGGCCGCCCTCGCCGGCTCAAGCGACAACATCGGGCAGGCCGCGGTCCTCAAGCGCATCCCGCGCACCTTCATGGCGCTCCTGGCCGGAGCCGCGCTGGGCGTGGCCGGAGCGGTGATGCAGGGCGTGACCCGCAATCCGCTCGCCGACCCGGGCATACTGGCGGTCAACTCCGGGGCTGCGCTGGCGGTCGTCATCGGCATCGCCTGGTTCGGCATCGCGCTCTCGTACACCTACGTCTGGACGGCGATAGGCGGAGCCGCGCTGGCCGCGCTGTTCGTCTACGCGATCGGCTCGCTCGGCCCGGGCGGCGCCTCGCCGCTGAAGCTAGCTCTCGCCGGGACGGCCACGTCGGTCGCTCTCGCCTCGTTCATCAGCGCGGTCGTGCTCGGCCGCAACGACATCGCCGGCGGCGTGCGCTCCTGGATGGTGGGCGGCGTCGGCGGGATCACCTTCGACCGGGTCTGGCTGGTGCTGCCGTTCATCGCGCTAGGTCTCGCCATCTGCCTGGTGAGCGCTCGCTCCCTCAACGCCCTCGCGCTCGGCGAGGAGCTCGCGGCCGGCCTGGGCGAGAGCGTCGCGGTAGCCCGGGCCGTGGCCTCGCTCGGAGCCGTCGTCCTCTGCGGCGCCGTGACGGCGGTGTGCGGGCCGATCGGCTTCGTCGGCTTGGCGGTGCCGCACGTCTGCCGGCTCCTGGTCGGCGTCGACCACCGCTGGCTGCTGCCGTTCTCCGCGCTGGCCGGCGCGGCCCTGCTCGTCGGGGCCGACGTGCTCGGACGCATCGTCGCCCGCCCCAGCGAGCTGGACGTCGGCGTCATCACGGCGCTGGTCGGTGCGCCGGTCTTCATCTGGATCGCCAGGCAGCGCAAGGTCAGGGAGCTCTGACGGTGCTGTGACCGTCGACTCCCTGACCGGTGCCTCCGCGCTGGCCGACAGCCTCTCGGCCCGACGCTGGAGGTTCCTGCGCCGCCGCGCTCTGGTTCTGGGCATCGCATTGGCCGTGCTGGCGGCGGCGTTCGTGTTGACCCTGGTGCTGGGGCAGACCTTGACGCCGCTGCGCGACGTGGCGCGCGTGCTGCTGGGCGAGGACGTCCCCGGCGCCAGCTTCACCGTCGGCCGGCTGCGCCTGCCGCGCGCGGTCTTGTCGGTCGCAGCCGGGCTCTCCTTCGGCATGGCCGGAGCCGCCTACCAGACGATGCTCAGGAACAACCTCGCCAGCCCCGACATCATCGGCATCAGCGCCAGCGCCAGCGCGGCGGCCGTGGTCGGGATCGTCTTCTTCTCGCTCAGCGGCGCGTCGGTAGCGACCCTGGCGGTCGCGGTCAGCCTGGCGGTGGCGGGGCTGATCTACCTGCTCTCGTTCAAGGGCGGCGTCAGCGGCACGCGGCTGATCCTCGTCGGGATCGGCATCGCCGCGATGCTGGATAGCGTCATCGCCCACACGCTCAACCAGGCGGCCGATTGGAACCTGCAGGAGGCGATGCGCTGGCTGGCCGGCAGCGTCAACGGCGCCTCGTGGGGCCGCATCCTGCCGGTCCTCATCTCCCTGCCGCTCTTCGGCGGCCTGCTGCTGAGCCGCTCGCGCGACCTCGAGACGCTGCGCATGGGCGACGATGCCGCCGCGGCTCTGGGCGTGCGGGTCGCGCTCACGCGCGGCGTCGTGCTCATCGCCGCCACGGTCCTCGTCGCGTTCGCCACCGCCGCTGCCGGGCCGGTGTCCTTCGTGGCTTTCCTCTCGGCGCCCATCGCGGCGCGGTTCGTCGGACGCCGCGGCTCTCTGCTCATGCCGGCGGCCATCGTCGGCGCGCTGCTGGTGCTCGTCGCCGACTACATCGGGCAGTTCCTGCTGCCCAGCCGCTACCCGGTCGGCGTCGTGACCGGCGCGCTCGGCGCACCGTTCCTGCTCTACCTGATCGTGCGCTCGCACCTGGGCGGAGGCCGGCCGTGAACACGGCGCGCGCCCTAACGGCAGCCGGGCTCGGAGGTCAACCTTGAGCGAAGCCCACACCCTCAAGGTCGACAGGCTCAGCGCCGGCTACGGCGAACGCGCCGTGCTCGACCGCATCGACCTCGAGCTGCTGCCCGGCAAGATCACGGCGATCGTCGGAGCCAACGCCTCGGGCAAGTCCACGCTGCTGCGCGCGATGTCGCGCCTCCTGAAGCCGAGCGCAGGACGCGTCCTGCTCGACGGCAAGGCGGTCCATCAGCTGCCCGCCAAGGCCGTCGCCCGCACACTCGGCCTGCTGCCGCAAGCGCCGGTGACGCCGGAGGGGATCACGGTCGCGGATCTGGTCGGGCGAGGACGCAACCCGCACCACGGCACGTTCTCGCGCTGGACGAAGAGGGACGACGAGGCGGTGGCGGCCGC
Organism: uncultured bacterium; assembly: GCA_964473205.1. GTDB lineage: Bacteria > Deinococcota > Deinococci > Deinococcales > Trueperaceae > CAYMRL01. The sequence goes on from CAYYOK010000001.1 coordinate 66,999, forward strand.
GATGCTGGCGACGCACACCGAGGAGCTGGCCGAGCGCCCGGTCGACGAGCTCTCCGGCGGCCAGCGGCAGCGCGTGTGGATCGCGATGGCGCTCGCGCAGGGCACCGACCTGCTGCTCCTCGACGAACCCACGACCTTCCTCGACGTCAGCCATCAGATCGAGGTCCTCGACCTGCTCACCGACCTGAACCGCGACCGCGGCACGACGATCTTCATGGTGCTTCACGACCTCAACCTCGCGGCGCGCTACGCCGATCAGCTGATCGTCCTGGCGTCGGGCTGCCTCCACTGCTGCGGCGCCCCCGACGCCGTCCTGACGCGGGAGACCGTGCGCGCCGTCTTCGGCCTCGAGTGCCAGATCGTGGCCGACCCGCTCTCGGGCCGGCCTCACATGCTGCCCATCGGGCGGCATCACGACGGGCGCAAGCGGGACGCCGCCTGAGGCGTCGGGTGCTCTTCGGCAGGCCAGCGAAAGGCTATCCTCGCCAAGAACCGAGCCGCCCAACGGCCGCTCGAGCGAGGGAGCCAAGCATGGCGGCCAGAACCTATGGCTTCGCCGTCGTCGGGGCGGGGAACATCGCCGCGGCGCACATCTTCGCGATCGACGGCCTGCCCAACGCCAGGCTCGTCGGGGTAGTCGGCGGCGGCTCGGAGCGCGCGCGGAAGCTCGCCGATCAGCACGGCGTGCAGCTCTTCGGCTCGGTCGAGGAGGCCGCCGCGCATCCCGAGGTCGACGTCCTCAGCATCTGTACGCCGTCGGGAGCGCATCTGGAGCCTGCGCTGGCCGCGATCGCCGCCGGCAAGCACCTGATGGTCGAGAAGCCGCTGGAGATCACCGTCGAGCGCTCGCGCCGGCTGGTGGAGGCTGCCGAGGCCGCCGGCCTGACCGTCGGCGCGATCTTCATGAGCCGCTTCGCGCCCGCCAACGCCTTCGCCAAGCGGGCGATCCAGCAGGGCAGGCTCGGGCGGCTCCTGCAGGTCGACGCCTACGTCAAGTGGTGGCGCGACCAGGCCTACTACGACAGCGGTGCTTGGCGCGGGACCCTCGCCCTCGACGGCGGCGGCGCCCTGATGAACCAGGCTATCCACCAGATCGACCTGCTGCAGTGGCTGGCTGGTCCGGTGACCGAGGCGTTCGCGTTCGCCGGCACCCTCAACCACGAGCGGATCGAGGTCGAGGACACGCTCGTCGCGGTGCTGCGCTACGCCAGCGGCGCCGTGGGCCAGGTCTCCGCGGCCACCTCGCTGTGGCCGGGCAGCGCGAAGTCTCTGCAGGTGCACGGCACCGAGGGCTCCCTGAGGATCGACGACGACATGCTGGTCGACTGGCGCACCCGCGCCGGCGGCGACGCCGAGCGCCAGGAGCTGCTGGCTCGGTACGGCGGCGCGGGCAAGGGCGGCTCCTCGGATCCGATGGCGATCTCGTTCCAGAACCACCTGCTGCAGTACCAGGACCTGCTCGACGCGCTCGACGAGGGCCGGGCTCCGGCGATCGACGGTCGCGAGGGCATCAAGGCCGTCGAGCTCGTCGAGGCGATCTACGCCTCGGTCAGCTCGGGCGGGTCTACCTCGCTGGCCGGCAGCTCCTGACCCTTCTCGGGGTTCTGCAACCGCACGGAGCCGATCGGTGACACCCTCGCGAGCCCATCTCACCCGGGACGTTTGCCTCATGCGACTCCCGGTATCATGCTCCCGCGCGGCCCGGTCTTGAGCGGCAGCTTGATGGTCGCAGCCGATCAGGAGTGGACGACATGCTTGACTTGACCTCGACCAGCTCAGCCTCTCGCTCGCCGACCGGCATCGTGATGATGAACCTCGGCGGCCCGCGCGACCTAGACGAGGTCGAGCCGTTCCTGTTGGAGCTGTTCCGCGACCGCGAGATCATCCAGCTGCCCATGCAGAGCGTTCTCGGCCCGTTCATCGCCAAGCGCAGGGTCAGGTCGGTGCAGGCCAACTACCAGGACATCGGCGGCGGCAGCCCGATACTGGACTGGACCGAGAAGCAGGGCGAGGGCATGTGCCGCATCCTCGACGAGCTGTCGCCCGAGACGGCGCCTCACAGGTTCTACGTCGCCTTCCGCTACGCGCTGCCGAAGAGCGAGGACGCTCTCAAGCAGATGCAGGCCGACGGCGTGCGCCGCGCGGTCGCCTTCACCCAGTACCCTCAGTTCAGCTGCGCCACCACCGGCAGCAGCCTCAACGAGCTGTGGCGCGCCGCCAGGCGTCTCGGGCTGCAGAAGGCTTTCGAGTGGAGCGTCATCGACCGCTGGTTCGACCACCCCGCCTTCATCGACGCGATGCACGCCACGGTGGTGGCCGGCCTCGAATCGTTCGATCCGGTCGACCGCGACGACGTCGTGATCGTCTTCAGCGCGCACTCGCTGCCGATGAGCGTGATCAACCGCGGCGACGCCTACCCGGCCGAGATCGGCGCCAGCACTCACGAGGTGATGAAGCGCCTCGGCTACTCGCATCAGTACCTGGTCTCGTACCAGTCGGAGGTCGGGCCGGTGCCGTGGCTCGGCCCCTCGACCGAGACCGTCATCGAGCAGCTCGGTGAGAAGAAGCGGCGCAACGTGCTGATCGTGCCGATCGCGTTCACCAGCGACCACATCGAGACACTGCACGAGCTCGACATCGAGTACGGCCACCTTGCCGCCGAGTCGGGCATCACCAACTACAAGCGGGCGCCGGCCTTCAACGACGCGCCCGGTTTCCAGCAGGCGCTGGCGCGCATCGTCGCCGAGCACCTCGCCTCCGGCGAGCCCTGCGGCCTGCAGTACGGACTGCGCTGCGTGGGCTGCATCAACCCGCAGTGCCGCGACATCCTCAGCCCCGTGCGCCCGTTCGCTCGCACCAACGTCAGTGCGCATCCGCAGAACCGCGTCTACCTGAAGTAGCCCCACTCAGGACGCTTGACACTGGCGCCTGAGCCTCTGGCGTTGCAACGCTTCGCTCATGAGCCGTTCGCGCCGGCCACGCCGTTCGCGCTGGCCCCGTCGTCCACGCTGGCCGCGCTGGCCGCGCTGGCTCGGCCCGATGGCGGCGACCGTCGCGCTGGCCCTGCCCCTCGGTGCCGCGGCCGCCCAGGATGCTGGCCGGCCCGCGTCGTCCCAGGCGGTCTACGAGACCACGGTAGACGTCTACTTCTTCCACGGCGAGGGCTGCCCTTACTGCGCGCTGGAGAAGGCGTACCTCGCCGAGCTGGTGGTGGAACTCCCGAACGTCGTGGTGCACGACTACGAGGTCTACCGCGTCCCCGCCAACCGCGAGCTGCTGTTCGCGATGGCCGCCGCCTACGGCGGCCAGGTCACGGGCGTGCCGGTGACGTTCATCGGCGACTACGCCTGGACCGGGTTCGGTGAGCAGACGGCGCGCGAGATCCGCGCGGTGGTCGAGCGCTACGGCGCCGCCGCGCCGGCAACCGCGACCACGGCGCCCGCCGCTCCCCCCGGAACCGCCGCCGCGATCTCCGACGTGCTGCCCGCCGCCACCGTCATCCAGCTTCCGCTGATCGGGGCGGTCGACCTAGGCAGCCGCTCTCTGTGGCTCGCCACCGGCCTCATCGCCCTCGTCGACGGCTTCAACCCCTGCTCGCTGTGGGTGATGGCGCTGCTGCTGGCGGTCGTGATCAACACCCGCTCGCGGCGGCGGGTGCTGCTGGTCGGCCTCACGTTCCTGAGCGTGGCGGCGGGCGTCTACGCGCTGTTCATCGCCGGGCTCTTCAGCGCGTTCGCGCTCGCCTCGTTCGCCGGCTGGATCCGCGCGGTGGTGGCGGTGATCGCCTTGGCGTACGCCGCGGTCGGGATCAAGGACTACTTCGCTCTCAAGCGTGGCCTGAGCTTCACGATCGACGACGAGCGCAAGCCCGGCATCTACCGGCGCATCCGCGCGGTGATGGGCTCCAAGGCATCCGTGCCGGCGACGCTCGTGGCGACCTCGAGCATGGCGTTGGGCGTGACCCTCGTCGAGCTGCCTTGCACCGCCGGCCTGCCGGTGTTGTGGACGCAGCTCGTCGGCGCGGCCGAGGTGCCGACCTCGGCCTTCGCGCTCTTGCTGCTTCTCTACATGCTCGTCTACCTGCTAGACGAGCTGCTGGTGTTCGTCGTGGCCGTCGCGACCATGCGCGTCGCGCGTGTCGGCGAGCGCGAGACCCGCGTGCTCAAGCTGGTCGGAGGCAGCGTGATGCTCGCCCTCGCCGCGGCCCTGCTCGCGCGGCCAGAGTGGTTGGAGAGCGTGACGGGCACTCTGGCCGTGTTCGGCGCCGGCATCGGCGCGGCGCTGGTCACGGCGCTGCTGCACAGGCTGATGGCGCCGGAGGCGAGCCCGCTCAAGCGCGCGTGACCGGTCGGGGTCGGCGCGTGGCGGACGCACTGACGTCGCTCTTCAGGACCATCAGCGCCTCGGCGAGAGCGAGGCCCCAGTCGGTGGCTCTAGCCTCCTCGCCGCTGACGAGCGGCCCCTTGACGCCTTCGACCCAGAACTGCTGAGCGGGAAGGACGACCTTGGCGCCCATGCGCCTCAGGCGGCGTTCGATCGCCCCGGCAGCGGTGCCGAGCGACGCCAGCAGGCGCGGCTTCGCGGCGGTGGTACCGAACGCCGCCACCGCGCAACCGACCGGTACGAGGCCCAAACGGCTCAGCCACTCGCTCATCCCGACCTGGCTGGCGTCGGCTTCCGAGCCCTGCTTGACAGCGTCGCGCCGCGACTCCGGCCGGCTCAGCCCGAGCGCATGGGTGGGGGCGCCCAGCACCAGCAGGTCGAACTCCCGGATCAGCTCGGGACGCGCGCTGGTGACCTCGAGGATCTCTGCTTGAAGCCGCTGTCTCAAGCCGGCCAGTACCGCGTGCGCAACGTCCATCGTGTTGCCGAAGTACGACTCGTAGACGACAAGTGCTCGCATCGCGTTCCCCTCCTCCCTCGCCGGCCGCGACCGGCCCGAGGATGGCGTTCCTTGCCGGCACTGTGGCACCGGGCCGGGTCTTCCGCCAGGGGAGGGTGTCCCGGTGCTAGCATCCCGCATGCCGCAACGCCTGAGCTTCGCCGACTTCGTCGTTGGTCCTTCATCGGGCGCGCAGCCGCGCCTCGAGGCGTTGTGGAGCCAGCTCGGTCAGAGCAGACGCTTCCTGCTGAGCGCCGTGCGCGACCTGAGCCCCGAGGACCTGGCCGCTCGGCCTGCTCCCGCTCTGAACGCGATAGGCGCGGTCCTGTCCCATGTCGCGGCCGCCGAGTGGATGTTCGTGAACATGACGGCGCACGGCCGGACCTTCGATGCGGACGAGGAGGAGCTCGGGCGGGCGTTCCGGTACGAGGCCGACCCGCTCGCCGGTGGCGACATCGACGCGTATCGGGCGCAGCTGGCCGCCGCGCGCGAGAGGACCCGCACGGTGTTCGCTGCCAAGGACGACGCCTGGTTGGATGGGGAGCGCAGCTTCTTCGGAGCCCCGAGCAACAACCACTACTACTGGACCCATCTGCTCATGGACGAGGCGCGCCACACGGGTCAGGTGATCCTGATACGCAAGTACCTGCTGCCGAACCCGGACGCCGAGTTCAAGCCGTACGCAGGGCTGTGAGGTGGATCGAACCGGCGGGCGCGCCGCGAGGCCTCAGCGATCCTAAACGAAGAAAGCGCCCTCTTGGGCGCTGATTTCAGTATTTTACCGCCGTATACGTCATTCGTCAAGTGCTTGCAGCGGTGGTCGGCGGAAACGGCTCGAAACGGCGGGAAGTCGGGCGCGAACCGGTCGCGGCAGGCTGGAAACCAGCGGTAGCCGCGAAGCAGCCGCCGGGAAGGCCCACGCTCCAGCTTCAGATGCTGCACTATGGCAGGACATGTCCGACTCACAAGCCAGCCGCCCGGCCGTCACGCTCCGCGAGATCTCCGAAGACACCGTCATCGACGTGGTCCGTCTCAGGGTGGAGCCGGAGCAGGACAAGTTCGTCGCCGAGAACGCCGTCTCGTTGGCGCAGGCCCTGTTCGCGCCCTACGCCTGGTACCGCGCGATCTACTCGGGCGAGACCCCGGTCGGCTTCGTGATGCTGTCCGACGACTCGCTGCTGGCCGACCGGCCGGAGAAGCCCGAGATCGGCATCTGGCGGTTCATGGTCGACCAGCGCTACCAGCGCCAGGGCATCGGCGAGGCAGCGCTCAGGCTCGTCGTCGATCACGCGCGCAGCCGCGGGATCTTCTCCAAGCTGTCCGTCTCCTACGTCCCCGGCGAGGGAAGCCCGGTCGGGCTCTACCAGCGCATCGGCTTCGAGCACACCGGCGAGGTCGACGAGGACGAGCTGGTGATGGAGCTCAGGCTATAGGAACGGCGCCTACTCCTCGCGCTCCTCCTCGCGGCGCGAGGGGATCTCGTCAGGGTCCGAGCTGGAGGCCAGGGTCAGCGGGTCGAGGTCGACGATCAGCAGCAGGTCCTCGCACTCCGGGCACTCCACCTCCGCGCCGACGACCGGAGCTTCGACCTCGACCACGCCGTCGCACGTCGGGCAGATGGCGGCGAGGGTGCTGTCACCATCGACGAAAGCCGGCCAATCGCTCATATGAATGCAGCCTCCTCCCGCGGGCGCTAGCCACGCACCTCAGGCTAGCCGCTCGGGCAGGCGCAGAGCATGGGACGCGTGACCTTGGAGCGGTTCGGGAAGCTTGATCGCGAGGCCGCGGCTCAGAAGTGGTAGTTGACCCCCACCGCGACGCCGAAGGTCGGGATCTGCGCGCTGGAGCCTGCTCCTAGGCCGATCGAGCCTCCGAGCGTGGCCTCGACGAAGAGACCGAGAGGCGCGAGCCCGAAATCGGCGAAGCGGAACTCGCCGCCGGCGAGGGCGTGAAGGTCGAGCCAGGCGCCACCGCTGCCGAACTCGATCGCCGGCCCGGCGCCGATGTAGACGCTGAACGGACCCTCGGCCAGGACCGTGCCCATCGCGTCGACGCCGATCCCTACGCGAGCCGAGCCGCCATGGGCGGTGATGCGGCCGCTGACGCGCAGGTCGAAGCCGTTGGAGAGCGCGTTCTTCATCCCGTAGTGGAGCGTGACGCCGAGCGGGTAGCCGCTGCGGATCCCTGCCCAGTTCTGGGCGTTGGCGCTGCCGAGGGTGGCAAGGGTTACGACGGCTGCGAGCAGCAGGAGGCGGCGTGAGTCGAGAAGTCTGATCACGCCGCCATTGTGCCGGAGTCGGGTTCTGTCCGAAGCGAGTTTGCTTACGCCGGGCTCATCTGCCGCAGCGACGCGCTCTCTGAGAAGCCGTCGAGAGCGGCGTCCGGTCAGACGACCGGGCTTTAGAAGATGCCCCCGACGTAGAAGTAGAGCTCGCTGGCGGTGCTGTTCTGGACGTGGAACCCGACCGGATCGTCGCCGTCCATGACGTAGACCCACTCGAGCTGGTTCCAACCGGCCTGCAGGTCGACCTCGAGGCTGAGGACCGGTGGGTCAGAGGCGTCGCCACAGACCTCAGGGTCGGTCTGGACCGACACCGGCTTGTCGGCGTAGGTCCAGGTCTGGAAGCGGATGCCGGCGAGCTCCGCGGGCGTTACAGGCGGCCACGTGCTTTCGCTCGCTAGGGCCACGGTTGGCGTGAGCCCGGCGAGCGTGTAGATGAACACGCCGGGGAAGAAGATGGGGCCGATGGCGCCGACCGGCACCACGCGCGCGCTGGCGTCGGATACCGAGAAGGTGCAGGATAGCCCGAACGGGTTGTAGAGCAGGGATCCTGGCGGCTTGAGGAGCGCGTTGGGAAGCTCGTCGCCCTCGGGGAAGACCACGGTTAGCTCGCCATCGGAGCCGATCGAGGTCAGGTCGCCCAGGTAGACGCCCGACTCGACCTCGGTCAGGCTTGCCGACGACAGGGCTACTGACGTGTCGACGAGCAGGAGGCTGGCCGCGATCGGCCGGTACGGGGCGCCTTCGTGACCGAAGATGGTGCCGGTCGCGGAGTAGGGCTGCGGCTCCGACGGTGACTGGCTGCAGGCCGCCAGGAGTGCCAGCGCCAGGGCGCCGACCACGAGACGTAGCGAGTATCGCGACATGAGACCTCCAGAGAATCAGTGTTCAGGCGGCCTCGGCGGCCATCGCCTCGCTGGCTCCCAGCAGGTAGCCGAGGACGTCGGCGGCGCCGTAGTCGCCGTCTTCACCGAGCAGCGGCACGATGGCCGCCAGGTCGTCACCGCTGGTGATCAGCGGCTCCTCGACCCCGCGCTTGCGCTCCTGCCCGAGGCCCACGTCGGCCATGAGCGCGTTGCACAGGCACTTGCGTCCGACCGTGTCGGCCTCGTTGCCGCCCTTGCGAACGTAGTCGGCGACGGGCTCAGCGGCGCAGCGGTAGCCGTGCGAGCCGTCGTCCTGACGGTAGACCTCGCGCAGGTAGCCCAGGTCGCAGACGCGCCGCCGCTGCTGGTAGACGTCCTCCTCGGAGACCGAGCCTGGCAGTGACACGACCTTGAACGGGAAGCCCGTGGGCGACGCGCGCGGGTCGGTGCGCACGGCCGCCCTGCCGGCGGCGATCAGGTCGATGACCCTGCGCTTGAACTTGCTGGCGATGCCCGACTCGCGGCAGTACGCGAACAGCGTCCCGACCTGGATGCCGGCGGCGCCGACGGCATGCGCCAGCTCGAGCCCTTGCGGCGAGCCGTAGCTGCCAGCCAGCCAGAACGGCAGCCCCAGCTCGCGCATCTTCTCCATGTCGACGACGTCGCGCTCGCCGTAGACCGGCTGCCCGCTGTCGTCGAAGACGCCCTTGTCGCGCGGCGGGGCGTTGTGCCCTCCGGCCGTCGGCCCCTCGACGACGAAGCCCTCGATCGAGCCAGTCGCCTTCTTCTGCAACATGCTGGCCAGCGAGTGCGACGAGACTATCGGCAGGAAGTCAGGGCGCCTCAGGTCGGGCGCCCCGGCCGCGCCGAAGGCGTGAGGCTCGAAGGCGACTACCTCGCCGGCGCCATCGCCAGCGGCTCCCCCGGTGATGTCGAGCTTGAACGTGGCCCGCTCGTGGCGCGCCAGCCGGTCAAGAGCTCCGGGCACCTCGCGAGGTATCCCGGCGCCCATCAGGACGTAGTCGACGCCGGCCAGCATCGAGCCGTAGAGCGCAGCCAGGTTGGGGAGCTGGATCTTCGTCAGCAGGTTCACCCCGACCTTGCCGCCGTGGCCCTCCTTGGCGAGGAACACCTCGACGAACGCGCCGAGCATCCCGAGGGCGCTGTGAGCGTGGTTGTCGACGGCGGTCGGCATCGGCGCGCGCAGGTACGGCTTGCCGGGCGGGCGCCCGTGCGGCAGGAAGTAGCGCTGCAGAGCGGCCTTCACGACCTCGGGGAACGGGAAGGCTGCCATGGCGCGGCGCACGGCGCCTTCGGAGTCACCGTCCTGCAGGCGCCTGACGAGGACGCTGTCGATGCCGGTGGCCGAGACCACGCCGAGTTGGCCGTGCGTGGAGACCGCGCGAGCCAGGCGCCAGTTGGAGACGGCGACGCCCATGCCGCCTTGGATGATCGATGCGAGGTTCAAGATGAGCGCACGATACCTTCCGCGACCTCGGTGGTGGTGCGCCGGACGGTCACACGCGGTCGGCTAGCGCTCGCCGATCGAGGTGATGAAGGCGTACATCGGCAGGACGTGGAGCTCGTCGGCCGTGCTGTTGCCGAGGGCCAGGCCGGCGAAGTCGCCCAGCTCGTCGGTGAGGATGGTCCACTCGAGCTGGTTCCAGCCGCTGGCGAGCGACACGTCCACGCTCACGCTCGATCCGGCGTCATCGCAGACGGCGGGGTCGGTGACGACCGTCGTGGGTCCGTCGGCGTACACCCAGGTCTGGAAGCGTGCCGCGAACACCTCCTCATCGGTGATCGGCACGGAGAGCTCCTCGGCGGTCGCGATGGCGGGGATCAACCCCTCGACCGACAGCAGCGCGATGCCGGGGACGGTGACCAGCTCGAACGCAGCCGTGGTGACGTCGACCGTCGGATCGCTCGCCACCAGGCTGCAGCTCGCGGATGTCAGGGCGTTGTAGACGAAGTAGTCCGCGTCTTCCATCAGGGCCGCCGGCAGCTCGGAGCCTTCAGGCAGCTCGAGCGCGAAGCTGCCGTCCGCGCCGATCCCCGTCACGGGGCCCAGGTAGAGACCGGGCTCGGCTTCGATGACCGAGGCTGGATCGAGAGCCATGGGCCCTGTGATGTCTACGAAGAACATCGCCGCGCCGAGCATGACGGGCGCCCCTTCGACCTCGTGGACGGTCCCTTGCGGCCCGGCGGGCGGCTGCTCGGAGGGTTGGCTGCAGGCGGCGACGATCAGGATGGCGAGAGCCGGTGCGAGCAGACGTGGGCTTAGTCGAGACATGTCCAGACCTCCGTGTAGGGCTCCATCAAGCCTGAAGCTCCTAGGCCGCGGTGCGCGTGCCTTCCTTCACATGAGGCGTCGCCGAGCGCTAGAAGCCGCCCAAGGGCAGGACGTGGAGCTCCTCGGCCGTGCTGTTGCCGAGTTCGATACCCGTCGGGACACCCAGCTCGTCGACCACGATCGTCCACTCGAGCTGGTTCCAGCCCGCGGTCAACGAGACGTCGACGCTCAGCGTCAGATCGGGATCCTCGCAGACGGCGGGGTCGGTGACGACCGTCGTGGGTCCGTCGGCGTACACCCAGGTCTGGAAGCGTGCCGCGTACAGCTCCTCGCTGGTCGGCGCGTCGGGGAGCTGTTCGGCGGTTCCTACCGCGATCATCAGTCCATCGATGGACAGCAGCGCGATGCCTGGGATCGTCACCAGCTCGAACACCGTCTTGGTCACGTTGACGGTCGGATCGCTGGCGACGAGGTCACAGCTCGCGACCATGCTGAAGCTGTGGACGAAGTCCTCTGCGCTGCCCATCAGTGCCGCCGGTAGGTCGGAGCCCTCAGGAAGCTCGAGGGTGAAGCTGCCGTCCTCCGCGATGGTCGTGATCGGGCCTACGTAGATGCCTTCGCCCGCTTCGACCACCGTGGCGGGGCTCAAGGTCGCCGCCGAGTCGAAGTCGATGAAGAACAGGGTCACGCCCAGCATGGTGGGAGCGCCGCTCGGCGTGTGAACCGTGCCTTGCGGTCCAGTGGGCTGCTGCTCGGCCGGCTGGCTGCAGGCTGCGATGACCAGCACCGCTAGCGTCGCCGCTAGCAGACGAAGACGTAGTCGAGACATGTCCAGACCTCCTTGTGCCACTTCCCGTTCAGCCTGCGGCGTCGGCCGGTCAGCGGTGCGTGCCATCTTTCACACGGCCGCGGGGCCGTCGGGCTCCGTCTCGAGGTCGATGCGTTCGACGCCGATCACGTCAGCGCCATCAGCGATCGACCAGCAGCGGCAGAGGGTCGACGGCGCGCCAGGCGCAGAGGTCGTCCGCCTCGCCGAGGTAGACGCCCAGGTGCAGGTGCGTCGGGGTAGTGGCCGCGTTGCCCGAGTTGCCCACGAAGCCGATGATCGTCTCGGTATCTACGTACTGACCTTCGACCAACGCAGCGGGCACGCCGTCGAAGTGCGTGTAGAAGTAGCGCACGCCTCCGCCTCCGACGATCGTGACCGAGAGGCCTCCCAGGCTCAGGTCGTCGATGCGGTAGACGAAGCCTGGCGCTGCCGCCCTGACCGGTGTGCCGCGAGGAGCGAAGATGTCGATGCCGTCGTGCGGCCGGTTGCCACGCGGTGCGCCGAAGGTGGCCGCGACGTTCGCCACCCTGACCCCTTCGACAGGCATCAGCAGCGCGCTGGCCGGCTGCGCTCCGACCCGCGCCAGGAAGGCCGGCAGGAAGTCGCGGTAGCGGGCGCGCATCTCGAAGCGCAGACGCTCGGCCTCCGTCGTAGGCACAGGTGGAGGGTCCTGGCTCACGGGGCAGACGTAGCCGAGGAGCTCAGCCCGTTCGTCAGGCCACGCGGGATCGGGCAGCATCTGGGCGGTGGCGAACGTCGTGAGAAGGGCAGTCACCAGGCCAGCGGCGACGCGTCGTCGGACGGTCGGGTCGTGGGCGCTGAGCGATGCTCTGTGGGCGATGCGCGAGCGGACTGCCGGAGCGAGCGACATGAGGCATCGTCGCCTATGAGGATGCACCTGGCGGTAGTGCGGGTTGCAGCGGCTACGTGTGGGGGCGCAAGAGGGGAGATGGCGACTCGGCACTCACGCGCCAACGATCTCACCCGCATGCAGGCGTCGCAAGAAGCTCGGATCGTGCTCGTAACGCACGGTGTTCTCGCTGGCCAACGAGTCGACGACCAGGGCTTCGGGGAAGCGCGAGCGGACCCAGGTGCTCTTGCCCGTGCCGCGAGGGCCGAAGAGGAGGAACGCCGAACCGGGCGGTTCCAGGGCCCTTGTACACATCGACACCAGACTCACCGCAAAAACGGTGGCGAGGTCCACAGGGGCTGGACTCTGCGCCCGCGCTAACCTACTCCCAGTGCCCGCCTACTGGCTTCTGCTCCTGCTCCATATCGGCACGTGGCTGGTGCTCGTGATCGCACTTCCACGGGGGTTGGTGCCTTGGGGCGTGCTCGCTTCCGCTGGCTACCTGGCGGGGTTCTTCGTGTCGAGGTTGGCTGTCAGGGAAGGTTGGCGCTCGATGGGCCGAGCAGCCACGTTGGGGTCGGCTACGGCAGCTCTGAGCCTGATCGCCGGTCAGGTCTCGACAGCCGCCTTCGTGCTGATCCTGCTCCTTCTGGTTGCGCCGCCGCTGGTAGATGAAGCGACGAGGTCCGGTACCGCCTGGTCGTCGACGGCTGCCGTCGTAGGAGCGGCGGTAGCGTCGATCGCGGCCGCGCTAGCGCTCGTGAGCCTCGGAGCCACCGTCTCTGACGCTCTGCTGTTCGCGCTAGCCGCCGCCGCCCTCGCGACGCTCACCGTCGCCTACCGTCGCTCGAACCACGATCGTGACGACAGCACCGCCCGTTTCGACGCCCTGCTGAGCGAATACCGCGGCCTCAAGCGGCTGGCCGCGGGCAGCGCGGACGCCGCCAGGGCCGAGGAGCGCATGAGCGTAGCGCGCAGGCTTCACGACTCGGTCGGGCACCGGCTCACCAGCCTGCTGATGCAGCTCGAGGTAGAGCGGCTGAACGCAGGTAGCGAGGAGCGCCGGCAGCGCGCGACCGAGCTCAGGCGGTTGGCGGAGCTGAGCCTGGAGGAGACGCGCGCGGCGGTCTCGGTGCTGAGCGAGGACGAGCTGGCCGGCATGCCGGCGCTCATCCGCCTGATCCACAACCTCGAGGTGGAGAGCTCGATGCAGGTCGAGTACACCGTCGGCCGCGGGGCGATGTCGGCACAGCTCGACCGCGAGCCGGCCGTCGCGCTCTACCGGGCCGTGCAGGAGGCGTTGACGAACGCCATGCGCCACGGCTCCTCGCGGAGGGCCAGCGTCAAGGTCGAGGCGCCCGGTGGGCGATTGCTGCGCTTCGAGGTCGTCAACGACGTCGCTCCCGGCGCCCCGCCTCACCGTCCAGGCTTCGGGCTGACCAGCATGCGCGAGCGCGTCGAGGCGGCGGGCGGCGAGGTCGAGGTTCTCAGCGACTCGGGCAAGTTCGTCGTGCGCGGATCGTTCCCGCTGGGTGCTTGAGCGCGGCGCTGGCTTCGTCCCTACTCGAGCCTGATGCGCTCCGCGACCACGCGCCCGTTCGCATCCACGAAGCCGCGGACCTCGACCTGGTCCCCCGGGCTCAGCCGGTCGTCGAAGCGCGTGTCGCCGGTCACGACGAGACTAAGCCCGTCGAGCGTGTTGCCAGCGCCCCAGGCGCCCTGCAGGCGCACCCTGGTTCCGGCGGGGACCTCGGCTGGAACGCCGTTGGCGTCGCGCGCGCCGTTCGCCACCCACGCCACGATCAGGTCGATGTCGACCTGGTCCAGGTAGGGTCCTCCGAACGGCATCCGCGGCTGCGACTGTCCGAGCACCTTGCGCACCAGCTCGGAGGCGGCTGGCTCGAACGGCACCACGCGGGCGCGGTCGGCGACGCCGACCGTCTCCTCGTAGGTGTCGAGGCGGTAACCCTCCGGCGGCGGCCCCATGGCTCCCTGGGTGGTATGGCACACGGCGCAGCGCTGCAGCAGGAGGGGCTGGACGTCGGCGTAGGTCGGTGGTCCGGCGGCGGCGGGCGGGGCCTCGGCCGTGGGGGCGTCGGTCGGGGGCGGCTCGGCTGGGCCCGGGGTCTCCTCAACAGGCGCTGGCTGAGCCGCGGCTTGCCCCGCGCCGGCTGGCGCCCCTCCGGCGATCCAACTCACGAAGATGTCGATCTCCTCGTCGCTGAGGAACGGCGGTCCCGTCAGCGGCATCCGCGGCAGCGACTCGCCGCGCAGGCGCCTGATGATCTCGCTGCCGTTCGGGTCGCCGGGTACGAGCACGGGTCCGTTCGCGCTGCCGGCCATCACGCCCTCCAGCGAGTCCAGCCTCAGACCCAGCGGAGCGTTGGGACCGGAGTGGCAGAGAGTGCAGCGGGCAGACAGAACAGGACCGATGTCGTCGTAGGTCACGGCTCCTTGAGCTGCAGCGACGGCCGCGATCCCCTGGATCAGGATGGCGAGAAGCCAACCGGCCAGACGACGTGCGTCCCGGCGTCTTGGGCTGAGGGCGATCATGTGCCAAGCTCAGCATGTGAGCGAGAGTCGGCCGGTGTCAATCCTCCTCGCCGAGGACGAGACCTTGGTACGCCAAGGCCTGAGGATGATGATCGAGACGGCCGCCGACCTGCGCGTGACCGGCGAGGCTAGCAACGGTCGCGAGGCCGTCGAGCTGAGCGCCAGGCGCGCGTTCGACCTGGTGATCCTCGACATCCGCATGCCGGAGATGGACGGCGTGGTGGCGGCTCAGCGCATACTGGCGCGCCAGCCGGACCAGAAGATCTTGTTCCTGACGACCTTCGACGACGACGAGTACGCTCTCACCGCCCTGCGTATGGGCGTGCGCGGCTACCTGCTGAAGAGCGCCGACGCCGAGAGGCTCATCGATTCGATCCGCTCGGTGCTGGCGGGTGGGTTGCCGCTGGAGGACCAGGTCGCGGCGAAGGTGGTGCCGCGGCTGCTCAAGGGCTCGGCGGCGGCGAGCTCGCACGTCTCCGAGGTCGGCCCCGGCTCGAGCGCCGCACGCCCGCTCTTGGAGCGCCTCACCGACCGCGAGATCAGCGTCGTCCGCCTGGTCGGGCAGGGGCGCAGCAACGTCGAGATCGCCGAGGAGCTGGGGCTATCGACCGGCACGGTCAAGAACGTCGTCAGCGCCGCGCTGGACAAGCTCGGCCTGCGCGACCGCACGCAGCTCGCCATCTACGCCTTGCGCAACGACCTGGCCTAGCCCAAGACCCGCCTGGACCATGACCGAAGTCACGCGCACAGCCGAAGACCGTGACATCAGCCATTGGCGCCGCGCCGTGGCGGGGCACTACCCTGGTGCCACGAAGGAGTCTGCACCATGTTGGAAGTCATCGACCTAAGGAAGGTCTTCAAGGACAACGTCGCCGTAGACGACGTGAACATGTTTCTCGGCCGCGGCGAGTCCGTGGGCCTGGTGGGGCCCAACGGGGCGGGCAAGTCGACGACGATCGGCATGATCTCGACGCTGATCCGCCCCACCTCGGGCGACGTCAGGCTCAACGGCACCAGCGTCCTGAAGGATGCCGCGCCGATGCGCGCCGTGCTGGGCGTCGTGCCGCAGGAGGTGGCGCTCTACCCGGAGCTGTCGGCGCAGGAGAACCTCGAGTTCTTCGGTGCTCTCTACGGGCTGCGCGGCAAGAGCCTCGTCACCGCCGTCGACGACGCGCTCGAGCTGGTCGGCCTCAGCGACCGCCGGCGCGACGTCATCAAGAAGTACTCGGGCGGCATGAAGCGCCGCATCAACATCGCCGCCGCGCTGCTGCACAGCCCCGAGTTCGTGATCATGGACGAGCCGACCGTCGGCATCGACCCGCAGTCGCGCAACCACATCCTCGAGACGGTGAGGCGCCTGAACCGCGAGCAGGGCTTGAGCGTGCTCTACACCTCCCACTACATGGAGGAGGTCGAGCAGCTCTGCGACCGCATCTACGTCATGGACCACGGCAAGATCATCGCCAGCGGCACCAACGCCGAGATCAAGGCGATCCTGGCGGCCGACGACACGATCCTGCTGCAGCTCGAGGCGCGCAGCGAAGGTCTGGAGAGGCGCCTGGCGGAGCTGCCGGCCGTGCGCCAGGTGACGCGCACCGACGACGGCCTGAAGCTGATCACGGCGCACGAGAACGGCGTGCTCAGCCAGGTCTTCCGCGCCGCCGAGGCCGAGGGCGCCTCGATCGCCAGCCTCGGCGTGCAGAAGCCCAGCCTCGAGGACGTCTTCTTGCATCTCACCGGCCGCACCCTGAGGGACTGAGAAGATGCTCGGGTTCCTCAGGAAGGACGTGCTGCTGCAGCTCCGTGACTACAAGGAGCTGGGGCTGCTCATCCTGATGCCGTTGATACTCATCGCCATCCTCGGCTTCGCGCTGGGCAGTTTCGCGACGACCGGCAGCGTGAGCCTCGATGCGAGCGCCGCGCTGGTGGTTCTTGACGACCAGGCCGCCGGCCGCCGCGAGTTCGACGCCGCCTTGGCCGCCTCCGACCTGCCCGCAGCCGCCAAGCTGCAGCTCGCGGTAGCCTCGCGCGCCATCCAGCCCGTCTCGATGCTCGAGGAGGTGCTGCGCAGCGAAGGCCTGGCCGAGTTCGCCACGGTCACCGAGCACACCTTGCCCGAGGCCGAGGCGCTCCTCGCCAGCAACGACGTCAAGGCCGTCATCGTCGTGCCCGAGGGTTACACGCGCGACCTGCTCGGCAGCATGCTGCTCGGCGAGAGGCCCGGAGCCGAGCTCAGGCTCAGCCTGTCGGACTCCTCGCCGATCAGCGCCTCGGTGCTGCACGACGTCGTGTCCGGTTTCGCCACGGAGCTGAGCCTGCGCACCGCGCTGAGCCAGGCAGGCGTGTCCTTGGCCGACCAGGCCGCCGGCACCGGCGCCGCCGGCGGGATCCAGCGGGTCAGCGGTGCCCGTTCCCTGTCGGCGTTCACCTACTACACCTTCGGCATGGCCGTGATGTTCATGCTCTACGTGGCCGGTGCCCTGGCGTCGCGCGCGCACCTGGAGCTGAGCAGCCACACCTTCGACAGGATCATCGTCAGCGACGCCAGCCCGCTCAGGTTCCTGCTGAGCAAGGTCGGCGCTGGGGCGGTCCTCGTCGTCTTGCAGTTCGCCTTCTTGCTGGTGGTCGCGAGCCTGCTGTTCGGCGCGACTGCCGGCCAGCCCGCCTCGTTCTGGTGGCAGGTGGCGCTGGTCGTGGCGCCGATGGCCGTATGCGTCGGGGCGCTGGCCGGCTTCCTGACCGCGCTGAGCTTCCGCCTCGACAACAAGTCTGTCGGCGACGTGTTCAGCTCGGTGGTCGTGTTCGTGATGGCGCTGCTCGGGGGCAGCTTCCTGCCCCTCGACGAGACCGCCCCGGCGCTGGCGGCGATCGGCAGGTGGCTGCCCAACGGCGGCGGCCTTAGCTCGCTGATGAACATCGGGATCGGTGCGCCGGCGAGCATCTGGGCCCCAGACCTGCTCAAGATGACCGTCGTGGCCGCGCTGCTCGTCGTTGCCGGCGTGCTGGTGTTCCCGAGGCGGAGGAACGCCTGATGGGCCCGATCTTCAAGGTTCAGCTCCGCAACCTCGTGCGCAACCCGTGGGCCGTGCTGATCATGGTCGGACTCACGGTGGTGATGAGCTCGGTCTTCGGCTTCCAGGCGACCTCCTCGATCAGCGTCGGGGTCGTGCCGGACGCCGGCCTGTCGGAGAGCGAGACGGCCGCCTGGCTCGAGCTGCTCAACCGCTCGGAGGCCTTCAGCTTCGTTCTGGAGGACGAGGAGCAGCTCATCGCCTACCTCGAGACCAGCTCGGGAGGCCTAGGGGTCAGGCTGTCTGCCGACGACTGGCAGGTGCTGGCCACCGAGAGCGAGCCGAACGCCCCGCTGCTGGCGAGCTACGTCGGCTCCGTCTACCGCCTCGAGCTCTCGCTCAGGGCCGCCGCCGCGTCGAGCGGCCGTGAGGTAGCGGCGATGCGCGCCGACCTCGATGAGAGGCTGGCCGAGCCGGCGCTGAACGTGCGCGCCAGCAGCGTGGAGACCGCCAGCGACTTCGAGTACAACCCACGCGTGCACACCCTTCTGGGCTTCGGGCTGTTCTTCGCCGCGTTCACGATCATGTTCGGCGTCAACAACATCCTCGAGGAGCGGCGCCTGGGGGTCTGGGACCGCGTGATCTACTCGCCGACGACGCGCCTGTCGATGTACTCGGGGCACCTGCTGTTCACCTACCTGCTCGGCTTCCTACAGATCACCATCATCTTCGCGGTCTTCCGCTTCGGCTTCGGCGTGCCACTGGGCGAGAACCTCGGCGGCGCGCTGCTGGTCATCGCGGCCTACACCTTCGCCATCACCGCGCTGGGCCTGCTGCTCGCCGGCCTCGTCGGCAACGCTCAGCAGATGAACGTCGTGATCCCGATCGTGTGCGTCAGCTCGGCGATGCTCGGCGGCGCCTACTGGCCGCTCGAGATCGTCTCGAACAGGGTGATGCTGGCCGTCTCGAACTTCGTGCCGTTGCGCCACGCGATGGACGCGCTCAAGGGGGTCGCCTACCAGGGCTACGGACTGCCTGAGCTCCTCTGGCCGCTCGCGCTGCTGGTGCTGTTCGGCGTGGTGTTCATGGGCGTGGGGCTGAGGCTGGTCGAGAGGAGGGCTTAGTGTGCAGCGTTAGCGGTACACAGCCTTGCGGTCGCCGACCTTGACCACGAAGACGATCAACTCGCTATCGGTGACCTGGTAGAGGATGCGGTAGCTCCCCTGTCGTAGGCGGTACTTCTCCTCGGTGCTCAGCTTCTCGCAGCCGGGCGGTCTAGGATCGTCGGCCAAGCGAGCGATCCTTTCGACGATGCGACGTCGATCCTTCAGAGGTACGGCCGCTATCTCCTTAGCGGCCGACTTCTTTATGACGATGCTATAGCTGGCCACGCTGCCGGAGATCGCGCACGAACTCCTCGAAGCTGATGGTGCCCTCTACCTCTCTCGCGCGGAAGACTTCCAAGTCCTCGGCGTCTTCGGCGAGGCTCTGCCTGACCGCTAGGTTGACCAGGTCAGAGATACTCGTGTCGCTCTCTGCCGCCTTGAGGCGCAGAGCTCGATGGATGGACTCCTCGAAGTAGATGGTTGCGCGCTTGCTGCTGGCCACGATCAAACTCTAGCGTCATGACGTCATGACGTCAAGGCGTCGAGGCTGCATACCACCATGCAACCGGCGGTGCTGCTTGCGTCCAGGATCGCCCGTGGCTCGACAGGCCCTCAGCTGAACGGATACGCCACATCACAGGCGGGATCGTCAGCGGCGTGAGCGCCCCAGGTGGAGAAGTAGACCTCGCGCGGCGAGCCGGCGCAGACCTTGCCGTTGACCCGCAGCCAGGCGTCGACGGAGTCGTAGGCCTGGAGTATGTCCGGGAAGTCGAAAGCCTTCCTGGGCACGCGCACGAAGGCCTCCCGATGAGCCGGCTCGAGCCTGACGCGCGCCGAGCCGAACGGCTCGACGGGGGCGTGGACCGGAACGCACACCTCGACCGGTCCGTCGGAGTCCATCGACACGTGGCCGTGGAAGATGACGGTCATCGGTCCCGCCTTCAAACCTAGGCTCTCGACGTGCTGGTAGAGAGCCTTGGCGTTCCGTTCGATCACCGTGTCGAGAGCATCGACCAGCGTGCGCTCCTCCAGCGTCAGCAGCCTCTGCTCCGGAACCTCTCTGACCTCCACCTCGTACGTCATGCGTACCTCCTCGCGCAGCTGGGCGATGACGCGTTCGATGAGCACGCGCTGCATGCTCACCTCGGCCTCGACGCTGCGCCGATAGTCCTGCACGACCCGCACCGCCTCGCCCTCGCCCGCGCTCAGGACCCTGGCGATGGTGGCGAGAGGCATGTCCACCTGCCTGAGGTGGAAGACCAGCTTGGCGGCCTCCACCTGCTCGGGCCCGTAGTAGCGGTAGCCCGTGGCCTCGTCGACCTTGGCCGGCGTCACCAGCCCGAGCGCGTCGTAGAGCCGCAGGGCCTTGAGGCTCAGCCTCGTCGCTCGGGAGAAGGCGCCGATGGTCATGAGCCCGGCCGTCGTGGCGGTGCCAGTGGCGGTGTCGGTCGGCATGTCATGAGGGTGAGGCATGCCCTAAGGGTAGTGTCAAGGACCTGCCGAGAGGACGGCTTGGGCTGCTGCGACTCAGTCTCGGCGCGCCGCTCCGAGCGTCGCATCCAACGCCGCGAGCTCCGGCTCGAGCCTCAGCCGCAGCTCTCCCGGTTCGGGCAGCGGCGGGTCCGGGTACGCCTGCGTCGGGCCGAGATCGAAGGGTGTCAGCGGGACGCCGGCCGCGGTCAAGGCCGGCCCTAGCGCTTTCATCGGTCCGGTCTCGCTGTCGCTGGTGGTGAGGATCACCCGGTCGCGGCCGCGCGTCAGCGCGACGTAGAGGAGGCGCTTGAGCTCCTCCGCCTCGCGCCGCTTCCGGCGTTGGTGGAGCAGCTTGTGGAGCACGGGTTCGCTGGCATCGCCGGCCCCGCCGACTTCACCGACCTCGCCGGCCTCACCCTCGGCGAGAGACACCCTGAGACTGACCCCGCACCCGGCCTCGAAGATCACCGCGCCAGGGCCGGACCGGTTGCCCTCGTAGCTCAGGTCCGCCACGATCACGACCGGCCATTCGAGGCCCTTGCTCCGGTGGATCGTCATCAGCGCGACGGCGTCGCCGGCCTGCAGGGGTGGCCGCGACACCTCGATCTCGGCGAGCAGAAGCTGCCTGAGCTGACGGTTGATCGCGAACGCGTCGCCGTGGGTCGATTCGATCGCCCGCACCAGAGCGGCGAAGCCGCGCCAGTCGGCCAGCCGCCGGCGGCCGCTGGGGAGGTTCGCGATCACAGCGCTGTAGCCGGTCGCCTCGTCGAGGTCCTGCAGCAGGCGGCTCGGCGCCAGCTGCCAGCGACGGGCCACCAGCGCCGTCAGCGCAACCGCGGCGCGCACCAGCTGCAGGTCCTCGCCCTGAGCTCCCGAACTCCCGGCGGCCATGCGTTCGAGGCCCGCCCACCACCTCTCGTCCTCATCGAGCGAGAGCACGAAGCGCCGCAGCGCCCGGTCGTCGACCGCGAAGAACGGGCTCCTCAGCACCGCGGCCAGGGCGATGTCGTCGGTCGGGTCGGCGAGCAACCTCATGACCGCCAGCCCGTCCTTGGCCTCGCGCGTCGCAAGCAGGTCGCCGCCGCCGGTGTCGACGGCCGGCACGCCCAGCGCCGGCAGCACCTGCGCGTAGGCCTCGAAGGGCGCGTAGCCGCGGGTGAGGATCGCGATGTCGCCGAAGCGCACCGGCCTATGGCCGCCCAGCTCGGCGTCGAAGACCGGGTAGCGGCTGTCGACGAGCTCGCGGATCAGCCTGCCTATCTCGTAGGCCTCGCTCAGGCGGCGCTTGGCGCTGACGACGCGGCCATCCGTGACAAGCGCGTGGAAGCTCAGGTGCGGGTCGCTGCCGGCGGCGGGTCGTCTGACCGCGCTGACGCTCTGGTGCAGGTCTCCCAGCAGCAGAGGGAAGACGCCCTCGAAGGCCTCGACGAGAGCCGTGTGCGAGCGGAAGCTCTGCGAGAGGGTCACCAGCTCGCCGCCGCGCCCTTCGATCGTCTGCCGGTAGCTGCGGAACACGCCGACGTCCGCGCCGCGGAAGCCGTAGATGGCCTGCTTCTCGTCTCCCACGACCGTCGTGACGGCAGCGCTCTCCAGGTGGCGCAGCAGCCGCGCCTGCACCGGGTTGGTGTCCTGGAACTCGTCGACTAGCAGCGCGCGCCAGCGCTCGGCGTAGTGAGCTCGCACCTCCTCGTGCTCGAGCGCCCTGAGCGCGTGCCGCTCCAGGTCAGCGAAGTCGAGCACGCGCCCCTCCACCTTGACCTCTTCCAGCCGCTGCCTGACCTCCTCGAACGCCTGCCGCAAGGCAGGGGTCGCGGCGGCCAGCGCGTCGTCGGCCGGGCCCCATGCGAGCGTCACGAGCCCTTCGCCGCAGGCCTCGGTGATCAGGCCCTTGACCGACCTGAGCGCCGCCCTCAGCTCCTCCAGCCCTCCGAGCGGCCAAGCGCCCTTCTTGCCGGCGTTGGTGCGGAAGGTCTTGACGAGCTCTAGAGCGGCCGCCGCCGCCCGCGCCTCGAACGCGTCCATCGCGGCGAGGCAGGCGCGCCTGGCCAGCTCGCCCAGGTCGTTAGGGTCTGCGGCTGAGCCTGCGAGGCCCGTCAGCGCGGCGCGGCCGGCCGGCCACTCCGCGCTCCTCAGGACGGCGTCGTACGCCGCGTCGACCTCGCTGTCGAGCAGGGCTCGCCAGTCGTCAGGGCCGCTCCGCAGCGCCTCCTCCGCCACCACCGGATCGTCGAGCAGCGCTACGAGCGCGCTGCGCAGGAGCGCAACGGGTAGACGGTCGTGCACCTCCTGCGGCAGCCGGGCTATGGCCTCTTCGAGGCGCGCGCTCTTCCACACGGTGCGCTCGAGGTCGTCGAGGACGCGGAAATCGGCCGGCACCCCGGCGCGCTCTGGATGCTCGCGGCAGACGCGAGCGGCCAGGGCGTGGATGGTGCTGATCGGTGCCGCTTCCAGCTCGGCGAGAGCGCGGCGGTTGCCGGGACGCTCCATCCTGACCAGCGTCCGGATGCGCGACCGCAGCTCCGCCGCGGCCTTCTCGGTGAACGTAACGGCCACGACCTGCAGCGGCGAGAGCCCTGCGTCGAGGTGGTGCAGGTAGCGGTGAGCCAGCATCTTGGTCTTGCCGGTGCCGGCGCCTGCCACCACGGCGACCGAGCCGGGCGCGAAGGCGGCGCGCGCCTGCTCCGACGTCAGGCCCGCGCCGAGAGAGACGTCTCTGGCGTCACTCACCGGCGGCTCCCTGCGCGTCGGCCCGGGCTGCCAGCTTGCGTCCCAGACGCGGCCCGCGCCGGCATACCAGGTCGTAATCGCAGTAGGCGCAGACCTTCTGCTCGCTGTCGGGCTCGACGGGGAAGCTGCCGTCCGCAAGGTGCCGCCTGAGCCTCGCCATCAGCGCCTCGAGCTCCGCGTCGTCGATGCTCGCCTCGGCGATCGTGGTAGCGCCGTTGAGCGAGAAGTAGCGCGCGCTCCTCACCGGTAGGCCGGGAGCCAGTTCCGGGGCGGCGGTCTCGACGTAGAGGGGTAGCTGCACGTCGAGCGTCGGTTTGCCGGAAGAGTCCTTCGCGCCCAGAGGTTTGCTCTTGCCTAGCTTGTAGTCGGTGAGCACGAGGGCGCGCTCCTCGCCCTCGCCCGCCTCGCTCGCCGTCACGGCGTTCGTTGCAGCGTTCGTCAAGGTGCTCGTCACGGTGTCGATGCGGTCGACGAAGCCCGTGACGTCGAGGCCGCGCCAGGTCCCCGAGAACTCGGCTTCTGTGAGCAACACGCTGGAGCCGTCCAGCAGGAAGTCCGGCGCGCAGACCGCCTCGGTCAGCGTCCTCAGATGCGCGGGACGCTGCCGTGGCCAGGTGGGCGTGGCCGGCGTTCCGACGATGGCCTCGGCGCGTGCGAACGCGCCAGGCAGGTGCTCGAGGACGGCTCGCCTCAGGCTGTCGCTGTCCCCGGTCTCCGTGCCGGCTTGCGCCGCCTGGACCGCCAACTGCAGGGCCTTGTGGAACAGGCTGCCGATGGTGGCGGGCCCGGCCTCGTCCTCCTTCTCGCCCGGCTCCCTGAGCTTCAGGAGCCGCTGGGAGAACCAGCGGAACGGGCACTGCCCCAAGGTCAGGAGCTGGGTGGCGCTGTACGTCCTGCGCTCGAGGGGCAAGGACGTCTCGCTCTCGCCTACAGAGCCGATCACCCCGTCGAAGCCGTCGGGAGGAGCCGCGCTCTCTCGCGTCAGCTCGACCCGCCACGCTCGCGCCGCAGGGTGGTCGCCTTCCGCGCCCTGCAGGGTCAGGGCGAGCCTCTCGGGCTCGCTGGCGGTGGCGCGCGCCGGCACCGGCTCGATGGTCAGCCCGAGCGACGCGAAGTAAGGGCTCGCGAGCTGCTCGCGCCCTTCGAGCAGCTCCGGGTAGCTGATGCTCAGGGACCCTCCGGCAGCGAGAAGAACGGGCAGGAACGAGAGGACCTCGCGCTCCGCCGCCTCGGGCGCGTCCTCGAGCGGAAGCCCGGCCGCCCTCAAGGCGGCGCGCTCGAAGAAGTCGAGCATCGGATCGTCGGAGACGGGGGCAGGCAGCACGCCCTCGGCGGCGCCCAGGACGAACACGTGCCGGTAGCTGGCGCCGGCGATCGCCAGCGGGCTGTGGAGCTCGACCCCGCGCGTCCACTGCGAGTCGGCCGGGGCCTCGTGGAGCTCGAGAGCGTCGCCGAGCTCGGCGATGAACTCACCGCGCCCGAGCTCCGCCGCCCTCATCTCGGGTCGCTCGAGCGCCGCGCGCAGCTCGCGCCACGACTGGTCCTCGCGCTGGCTCGAGTGGATGTGGCGCAGCGCGCCGAGCCCTTCGACCGTGCGCTCGAGCAGCTCCAGGTAACCGCCGTACGTGGCCGTACGCGGCCAGTCGAGCGCGGCCAGCGCTTCGACTCCGGGCACGGCCTCGCGCCATCCTGGGAGGCCTTCGGGCCGTCGCTCGCGCACGATCCGCCACGCGTCGGCGCCGAGCAGCCTCACGAAGCGGTGCGACAGGAGCCTGGCCGTGAGCTCGTACGGCAACCCCTCCGCGACGACCTCCGCCAGCAGCGCGAGGAACCCGCCCACCCGCGCGCGTCTCAGCGGCACGGTGTAGGAGAGCGTCAGCGGCACCCGGTACTCCCGCGCGACCGCCGCCAACAGGGGTCCGTACAGGTCCTCGTCGCGGGCTACCAGCACGATGTCGGAGGCGCTGACTCCGCTCGCCAGCAGCGATTTCACGCGGCCGAGCACGAACCTCGCTTCCTCTTCCTGGTCGCCGGCGCGCCAGCCGGAGGCGCCCGCGAGCTGCGGGGTGATGGCAGGATCGGGGTCCGCGCTTCCTTGCGCGGGCCACAGGCGGCGTCCGAGCTCCACGCCGAGCCTAATGTCGCGAGTAGGCTCCCTGCTGACGCTCCAACCCAGCGCGGCCAGATGCTCGGCGACGATGTCACTGGACCCGAAACCGTGTGGCAGGACGACGACGCTGCCAGGCGCCGCCAGGGCGTCGACGAACCTCAGCTCGTCGAAACCCAGCCGGGAGTAGCCGTAGACCAAGACCCTCCGTGCGTCTGCGATCTGGTCGGCGGCGCGCCACAGGCTCTCGGCCGGATCGACGCTGGCGGTTCGCGCCAAGACCTCGCGGTAGCGCCTCGTAACCGTGAGGAGCAGCTGGGCGCGCGCACCGAGGCTCGGCGCGCTTCTCGCCAGCTCGGCCTCGACCTCCGCGCGTCCTAGCCCTGCGCGCAGCAGCTCCCTCACCGCTGGGGCCAGGGCGCGGGACAAGCCGCGAACGTCGTTCGTCGCATCCGTCTCCGCGAGCGCCTGGCGCAGCGCGGCGACCTGGGCCTCGGGCGTGGCGCGCCACAGGCCGGCCCGGTTCACCAGGTAGCGGGTCGCGGTCTCTTGCAGGCTCAGGTGCTCCGCAGCGGGGCCGGCGAGCGCGTTCGCCGCCCGCTCGTTGGGCGTCAGGACGAGCTGCCCGCTGAGCAGACGCTGGGCGGTGGCCAGCGGGTCCGCGCTGAGGACCAGCTGGCGGCTGTCCTGCGCCGCCGTGGGTTCTGGCGCGGGCTTTGGCATCTGCTCTGGCATGGGCTCTGACATCGGTTCTGTCGCGACCTCGGGCTCGCGGATCGGCGGCTCTGTGCCTTCGAGAAGCCAGCCGCCCGACTCCCGCGTGGTGTAGTTGGCACAGCCTAGCAAGGGGGTAGTCGTGGCGAGGTTGCTGTTGATCCTGCTGGTGATGGTCGTGGTGGCGGTGCTGCTGGGGCGCTTCGTCGGCAGGGCGAGACCAGGCGTGGCGACCCCCAGCCGACCGACGTTCCCTTACCGCCGCCGTAAGGTGCTCTTCTCCGCCGCGGAGCGCTCGTTTCTCGGGATACTCGACCGGGAGGTCGAAGGCCGCTACCGCGTCTTCGGCAAGGTGAGGCTTTACGACGTGCTCGACGTCATCGGAGCCGTGTCGAGCTCCGAGCGCAAGGCGGCGTTCAACAGGGTGGTGCAGAAGCACGTCGACTTCGTCCTGTGCCGTCCCGACGACCTGAGCATCGTGGCAGTCATCGAGCTCGATGACGGGAGCCACGAACGAGCGGGCCGCCAAGAGCGCGACCTATTCGTGGAAGCCGCCTGCCGAGCGGCCGGCCTGCCGTTGCTGCGTTTCCCGGTCAAGGCCTCCTACACTGCAGCCGAGGTGCGCGCGGCCCTGGCCGTGCTGGAGGAGCCGATCGAGGTCATCGCGCCGGCGGAGGCATGACAGAGGTGGCGAAGGAGTTGCGAAGCATGGACGAGCTGACGAGAAAGCCGGGCGCCGACGAGATGCCCGAGTACTTCACCCGCTACGTCGATCTGGTGGAGCCGGGCGACATAAGGGACGTGCTGGAGCGCCAGGGCGCGAGCGCGCTGGCGACGCTGCGCTCGCTTCCCGCGAACCTCGTGTCCTACAGCTACGAGCCTGGCAAGTGGACCGTGGGCGAGGTGGTGAGCCACCTGAGCGATACCGAGCGCGTGTTCGCGTACCGGGCGTTCTGGTTCGCTCGCGGCCTCGAGGCGCCGCTGCCCGGCTTCGGTCAGGACGAGGCGGTCGCGGCCTCGGGGGCCAGGGAGCGAAGGCTGGACAGCCTGCTCGAGGAGTTCGAAGCCGTCAGGCGCGCGACGACCACTCTGTTCCGAGGGTTGCCGGCGGAGGCGTGGTCTAGGCGCGGCACAGCCAACCAGGTCGAGTACACGGTCAAGGCGCTGGCGTTCGTCATGGCTGGGCACGTGACGCATCACCTGAAGCTTCTAGACGAGCGCTACCTGGGCAGATGAGAAGCCATGCCGCGGCGCGAACGAGCGCTGGGTCCGCCGGGTCGGGCTCTCGGGACGAGAAGTCACGAGTGGCCACATGGTGGTGCCATAGTGACCACATGGTGACCACAGATGGGAAGGGCGATGAAGCTTGAGGCCGTGACACCCGACGGACGCGTCGCTGCGCTGGTGGATCCCGGCATTGTGATCTCCACCGGGCGAGACGCGATCGACCTGGTCGGCGACGCCAGCTACCAGGAGTACGAAGCGGTCTTGCTTGAGGCCGATCAGTTGTCGCCCGAGTTCTTCGACCTCAGTAGCGGCCTGGCCGGCGAGGTGCTGCAGAAGTTCAGCAACTTCCGGATGCGGCTGGCGATAATCGGCGACTTTCGTGACGTAACCAGCGAGAGCCTGCGCGCCTTCATTCGCGAGTCGAACCGAGGAGGGCAAGTGGTGTTCGTGCGGGACAGAGCCGAGGCCCTGGCCTCGCTGGGGAAGAGGTGAGGCGGTGAGCCTGCTTCAGAAGCTGATCGGCGCCGGCTTGCGGCCGCGCGTCAGAGGCAAGGCGCGCGGCAAGAGCCTCGAGCAGCTGGCCGCGCAACTGGTAGCTAGCTTCGAGCGGCTCGAGCCGCTTTACGCGCGCGCCCTGGACACGGCCGGCAACCGCGAGGCGTTCAACCACTGGCTCGGCATCGAACGCTGGAGCCAGAGCCGCCTGCAGGTCGCGCGTGGAGCCGGGCTGACGATGGACAAGTACCACGGCTACCGGCTGCCCGAAGGGACCTCGCTCGCCGAGTTGACCGAGGCGTTCCGCCAGACGCGTCAGGCGAGCATCGCGCTCGCCAAGGAGCTCGCAGCGGAGGGTATCGACCCCTCGTTGAAGATCCCCTCGAACGACCTGGGAGAGCTGAGCGTGGCCGAGTGGTTCGAGTACATCGACGACCACTCGTCGCGCGAGCGCATCAGGCTTCGGCTGGCACCGGCTGCGAACGGGGCCTAGGCTCTAGTCGAGCCGCTGGCGGCTCAGCGCACCGCGACGCAAGAGATCTCGATCAGCACGTTCTTGCCGAGGTCGGCGACGGCGACGGTGGCCCGTGCGGGCCGGTGCGCCGGCTCGGTCCAGCGCGCCCAGACGTCGTTCATGGGCGCCTTCAGGTCCATGTCGGTGATGTAGATGGTGGCCGACACGATCCTCGACTTGTCGCTGCCGACGCCGGCGAGCACCTGATCGATCCGGGCGAGGATCTGCTCGGTCTGGCCGGCCATGTCGGCCGACAGGTCGGGGGCGACGACGCCAGAGAGGTAGAGCGTTCCGTTGGCTTCGACGACTTTGTGGAAGTAGGCCCCGGGGCCGTGGCGTTCGATCATGAGTCCCATCGTGCCACAGACGCGCACGGTTGCCGGCCGCCCGGACCCGCCATGCGCCGCGGCTCGGCGCGTGCGCTACGCACCAGCCGGCCAACGCCGCTACACTGTCGCCATGCCTCACGAGACCGATGCGGTTCCTCAAACCCTGGAGCTGGTCTCCGAGCGAGCGGACGCCCCAGAGCACAGGCGTAGCCCGAGCTCGGCAGACTCTCGCCACATCGGCCTGCAGCTCTTCGACATCATCTCGCGCGTGCCGCCCACCACCGAGGGTCTCGCCGACGACCCGGATCAACGCGCCAAGGCTATAGCCAACGAGGCCGCCTGGTTGGCCGCCAAGGTGTCTGGCACGCTGGCGCTGCCGCCCGGGCCGCTCGGTCTCGCCACCGTCCTGCCCGACCTGGTGGCGGTGTGGAAGATCCAGAGCGCGATGGTCAGAGACATCGCCGCTGCTTACGGTCAGGCTGGGGCCCTCGGACGAGAGGCTCTCGTCTACTGCCTCTTCCGCCACGGCAGCGCCGCTCTGCTGCGGGACGTGGTCGTGCGCCTGGGCGACAGGTACCTGGTGCGCGGCGCCGCGACGGCCGCCCTGCAGGCTCTGCTCAGACGGGTCGGGCTGCAGGTGAGTCAGCGCGTCATCGGCAACGCCGCCGCGCGCTTCGTGCCGCTCGTCGGCGCCGCCGGCATGGCCGCCTACGCCTACTACGACACCAAGCGCGTGGCGGCCACCGCCAGCGAGTTCTTCGCCAGGCAGGTCGAGTTCGTGGACTTAGGTGAGGTCGTCGCTCCCAGGAGAGCCGTGGGCAGAGTCGACGGGCTGGGGCGACGGTGACGAGAGCCTGATTCGGCTTGATCTGAGCCGGGTCGTACTGAGCCGGGTCGTACTGAGACAGGTCGAGCAGCGTCAGGTCGAGCGCAGGACCAGCCGCGTGCTGAGGAGCGTATGCCCCCTGAGCCGCATGTCGTCGAGCTGAGCCAGCAGCTGCCGCGCGGCGCGGCGTCCGAGCTCCACCACGTCCGCCGCCACGACCGTCAGGCCCGCGGCCTCGGCCTCGGGACCGTCGCCGAACGCCACCAGCGACACCTGGGCCGGAACCTCCATGCCGGCTGCGCGCAGGGCGTCCAAGGCTTCCAACGCCATCAGATAGTCGGCAGCGACGATGGCGTCGCAGCGCCGTCCGCTGGCGAGGAAGTCGGCCACGGCGCGGCCGGCGATGCCGAGCTCGAAGCCGCCTTCGAGCAGGTAGTCGTCCCGAAGCTCCAGGCCGCGGCGCAGGAGCTCGAGGCGCAAGAAGCGCTCGCGCTCGCGGCCGTCTAGCTGCTCCGGGTTGCCGCGGATGAACGCCGGCGCGCTGACGCCGCGAGCTGCCAGCAGCTCCGCCAGCTGCCCCATGCCCTGCCTGTTGTCGTGCAGCACCGAAGGCAGGCCTAGACCGGGCGCCAGGTGGCTGACCAGCGTCACGGCCGTGCCGGCGGTCTTGATGGCGGCGAGCGTCGAGTCGGTCAGGGCGTTGGCGAGGACCACGGCTCCGTCGCCCAGCGGCGGCACCTCGGCGGCGCTGGCCGGAGGCGCAGGCAGCTCCAGCACCGCGACCTCGGCCGCGCGCGGGGCGAGCCACTCCTCGACTCCGCGGATGACCGCGCTCTGGAACACGCCGGAGGCCGTGTTGGTAACTACCGTCACGTGCAGCTTCACGGCCTGAGCGCTCCCAGCTCGGACTGTATCGCCAAGGCCACGGCGCCCATGGCGCCGAGCTGCGCCGAGTAGGCCAGGCTCAGGCGCGGCGCGTGACCGGCCCCAGGCCCGTTAGATCCTTCTGCATCGAACGCGCGCCGATCCAGCGCGTCGAGCAGAGGCTCCCCCAGGGCGCTGAGACGCCCGCCGATCGAGACCTCGTCGGGTCGGAGCGTGGCCTCGATCCAGGCGAGCGGCGCGGCCAGGTGGCTCGCCACGGCGTCGATCGCCGCCAGCGCATCGGCGTCGCCCTTGCGCGCGGCGTGCCTGAGCTGCAGGAGTGCAAGCTCGTCGCCTTCGGGCGCCGCGCCGTTCGGCCAGGCGACCAGCTCGGTCAGCTCGCTGCCGTAGTGGACCGCGCCGGAAGCCAGACAGACGCCGATCTCGACCCTGTCGTCGACCAGCAGCGTCACGAGGCGCTCGACGACCGTGCCGGCCTTCGACTCGCCGTTGCCCTGCGAGCCGGTGCGGCCGTTGGCGCCGGCGAAGGCGAGCTGCCCCAGCGCCGTGAGCTCGGCCTGGTTGCCGCGGTAGACGTTGACGCCGAACTCGCGCGCCAGCCTGGCCGCCGGCTCGGCGCCGCCCGAGCCGGGCAGCCCGACGCCGATGCACGCCAGCGGCGCGTCCAGCTGCGCGACGAGGCTCGCCGTCGCCTCGAGCAGCGCCTGCGTCGGGACCTCGCCCGCTGCGAGCGTCACGCGGTGCAGGGCGCTGCGAACGCCGTCCAGATTGGACAGCACCCCGAGCAGTCCCGCGTCTGACACGCTCAAGCCGATCACCTGACGCGAGTCGGGGTTGAACTCGAGGAGCGTGGGCCGCTTGCCGCCGCTGCTGGTGGAGCGGCCCGGCTCGCCCTCGCGAACCAGGCCCTCGTCGATGAGCTCGCTGATCAGGGTCGAGACGGTGGGCTTGGTGAGGCCCGTGTGCACCGCCAGCTCGGCGCGCGTGGCCGCGGCGCCTGTGAACAGCGCGCGCAGCACGATCCGCCGGTTGTGTTGCCTCAGTCCCTCGACCGTAGCTTTGGCGGGCTTCATGAAGGCCTTACGGTACGCCGCGCAGGTGGCAGCTCGCTGGACGCGCCCGGCGCAGGACCTCCCAGTTGGCAGGGTCCTCGCCCCCGATGCCCCAGATCGCCACGCCGCCGCTGCCCTCGGGCAGGCGCTCGAGGCGGCCCGCGGTCGTGGCGGCGTCCGAGACGAACAGGTCTTGGCGAGGGAGGCCGGTGACCCTCAGCTCGACGTGCAGCTCGCCGCTGGCGGGATCGCGGGTCGGCGACAGCGAGAACTGCCGCACCATCCTGTCGGCCGCCTCCCAGGTGGCCGCGACGGCGGGTGGGCGGCCGCGGTTCCACGAGTAGGCGTAGAAGGGTATGCCGACGACGACCTTGTCGAGGTCGGTGACGCTGGCGGCGTACTCGACGACCTGGTCGACCCACGCCAGGTCGGCGATGGGGCCGGGCGGCTCGTTGCGGTTCGTGTAGTCGTAGGTCATGAGGTTGAACACGTCGGCCGCCGCCGTCAGCCTCGCCCAATCCTGAGCGGCCGAGCCCGAGTACGGCGGCAGGTCCTCGGTCTTGGCGTGGACCGTGACGAAGAGCAGCTTGCCGCGGGCGTGCATCTCGGTGGCCAGCGCCTCGACGAAGCGCGAGAACGGCTCGCGGGTCTCGAACGGGAAGCCTTCGTAGTCGATGTCGATGCCGTCGAAGCCGCGCCCGTCCACGAGGGCGGCGATCTCGGCGACGTGCTCGTCCACCAGCTCCTCGGCGAGGAACGTCGAGTGACCGGCGAAGATGCTCGGCACCACCAGTGCGCCGGCGGCTCTCCAGGTCGCGACCTTCTCGTCGGCATCCGCGCCCGAGCGGTCGATCAGGTTACCCGTGGCGTCGGGCGTGAACCAGAACGCGTGCACCACGTCGATGACGTCGAGGTTGGCGGCCAGGTTGGCGGCGCCGGCGGGGTGCTCGGATGATGGGTACCAGACCGCGACGCACCATGAGGAGCGAGGGTCTTCGGAGTCTGACTGGGCTGCCGCCGCTCCCAGGAGTGCCAGGACGCCCGCGAGCAGCGCAGCGGTCAGCCCTGGCCTCAGCCTCATCGTCGCCCCGCCGGCACCGGCTGCGTACCGAGCGGGCCACCGCTCGGCTTCAGCGTGACCGGCACGCGGCCCGTGGCGTCGAACTCGCCGAACAGCGCGGCAACGGCTGCATCCGTCTGGCTCGGGTTGCGACCGAAGCTGCACGCGACGGCCTCGGCGCCGGCGAGGACCTCGGCGTCGAGCGGGTTGCGTTGGGCGACGACCAGAGGCCTGTGGCCCGCCGCCAGCAAGCGGCGGAACAGCTCCTGCTGGCGGGGGTCGGTGGCGGCGTTGACGCTCGCGAAGACCACGCGGTCGGCGCCGCTCGCCGCCGCGACGGCGCGGTCCATCTGCTGCGCGGTTGGCGCGTACGAGATGTCGACGGCCTCGGCCACCGGGTGACGCAGCGCCACCTGCGCCGCGACCTGGTTGCCGGAGTCGCCGGCGGTCTCGGCCGGCGTCAGGTTGCCGGCCGAGACGGTGATCAAGACGAGGCGCTCATCGCCTGCGATCGGACGCGGCCGCCAGCCGGGCGAGGCGATGAGCGCGACGGCGGCTCGCGCCATCGCCACGGCTTCTCGGGCGTGTGCGTCCCAGTCGACGCTGGCGAGATCGGGCACCTCGGTGGCGAGCGAGGAGCGCACGCGGGCCAGCCTGGCGCGCGCTTCGCTCAGATCGGCGCGCGTCAGCGCCGCGACGATCCGCTCCTGGTTGGGCAGATGACCGAGCATGGCGAGGTCGGCGCCGGCAGCGAGGGACTTGGCGGCGCGCTCCCCCTCGGGGACGTCGTCCAGCGCGTGCATGTCGAGCGCGTCGGTTATGACGAGTCCATCGAAGCCCCAGCGTCCGCGCAGCAGGTCGCGAAGCACGGCGGGGGAGAACGTCGCGGGACCGGGGCCGAGCGCAGGGTAGTTGACGTGGGCCGTCATCAGCGAGCCGACCCCGGCTTCGATCGCCCGGCGGAAGGGCGGCAGCTCGAGAGCCTCCAGCTCCGGGAGTGTGCGCTCGACGCTGGGGCAGGACACGTGCGAGTCGATGGCGGTGTTGCCGTGGCCGGGGAAGTGCTTGGCGCAGGCCAGCACGCCGGCCTCCTGCATGCCGCGGATCTGCGCCGCACCGAGCTCGGCAGCCACGGCGGGGTCGTCACCGAACGCGCGCAGGCCGACGACGTTGCTCTCGCCCTGGCTGGCCAGGTCGAGCACGGGGGCGAAGTTCAGGTTGCAGCCGAGGGCGGCCAGCTCGAGGCCGATCATGCGTCCGCTGCGGTAGGCGAGCTCGACCGAGCCCGCCGCTCCGAGGGCCATGTTGCCGGGTAGGCTGGTCGCCCCCGCCACCGCCGCGAGCTGGCCGCCCTCCTGATCGATCCCGATGAGGGGCACCGGCTGCCCGCCGTCATCGGCTGCCCGGCGCAGGCTAAGCGCGAGCTCCCGCAGCTGCTCGAGGGAGCCGACGTTGAAGTTGAACAGGCAGACGCCGGGGATGGCGCCGGAGCGCACGCCTTCGAGCACCCAGGCGGGAGCCTCGGTGCCGTGGAAGCTGACGAGACAGGCTGAGGACATCTTAGATTCGACCCATTTCTTGGTTTCGACCTTTCCCCGGCTCATCCCTTGGACCCCGTCATCGAGATGCCCTCGATGAAGTAGCGCTGGGTGAGGATGAACACGACCAGCACGGGGATCACGAACATCACGCTGGCGGCCATGATGTCCTGCCACGGGATGATCGCCTCCTGGAGGTTGTTCTTCTGAGCGACGTAGATCGGCATCGTGAAGAGCTCGGCGCGCTGCAGGTAAAGCAGCGGCTGCACCAGGTTGTTCCACTGGCCGACGAAGAGGAACACGGTGATGGTGGCCACGGCCGGGCGTGACAGCGGCAGGATCAGGAACCAGAAGAGCTGCAGCGGGTTGGCGCCGTCGATCTCGGCCGCCTCGTCGAGCTCCTTGGGCAGCGTCAGCATGAACTGGCGCAGCAGGAAGACCAGCGCCGCGCCGCCGGCGAAGAAGCCGGGCAGAGTTATCGGGTTGAAGGTCCGCAGCCAGCCGAGTTCAAAGAACAGCACGTACTGCGGCACGAGCGTCGCCTGAGCCGGCAGCATCAGCGTGCCCATCATCAGCGCGAACACCACGTCACGCCCCGGCCAGGTCAGCCGGCTGAACGCGAAGGCGACGACGGCGATGCTCGAGATCGTCCCCAGCAGCACCATCGTCACGGTGAAGAGGCTGTTGCCGTAGGCGCGGAAGAAGTTGCGCTCGCCGAACAGCTTGGTGTAGTTGCTCCACTGCGGCGTCTCCGGCAGCAGGCTGAGCTGGGGCTGCTGCACCTCGCTGACGGTCTTGAGCGAGGTGCCGACCATCCACGCGACGGGGAACAGGAAGAACAGCGAGCCGCCGATCAGCACCGCGTAGATCGCCAGCATCTTGGCCCTGCTGCTCATGAGTAGTGCACCCATCTGCTGTAGCGGAACTGCGCGACGGTCAGCAGCACGATGATCACGGCGAGGATCCAGCTGGCGGCGGCGCCCTGGCCGATCTCGAGCTGCCGGAAGGTGCGCACGAACAGGAAGTAGGCAGCCGAGGCGAGGCTGCTCTCGGTCTGCGTGTTCTGGATGATGTAGACGGCCTCGAAGGTCTGCAACGCGGCGATGAGGCCGATGACGATGTTGTAGAACATCGCCGGCGAGATCATCGGCAGCGTGACGCGCCAGAACTTCTGCCACCCGCTGGCGCCGTCGACGTCGGCGGCCTCGTAGAGCGCGCGCGGCACGCCCTTGAGCGCGGCGAGGAAGATCAGCATGCCGGCGCCGGAGCTCCACATCGTGATCAGCACCAGCGAGGGCTTCGACCAGAGCTCGCTGGAGAGCCACAGCGGCACGCGGTTGGAGTCGGGGAACGCGGCGGTCGCCTGGCGGAACAGCGCGAAGTGGTGGTTGACGCTGCCGCTGGCGGCCGCGATCTCCTCGAACGCCCGGAAGAACGCCACGCCGCCATGGAACGAGCCGACCGCGAGCAGCAGGAAGCCGGCGCCGAGGCCGCCGAGGACGACGTCCTGGACCCGTGGCGCGAGGCGCCCGCGCCCGACGGCGAGCAGAGCGAGGGCCAGGATCGCCACGAGCCACAGGGCGGAGGGTGCATGCGCGGAGAACCCGGTGCGCAGGTACTGGAGCTCGCCAGGGTCGCGCAGCGCGCTCTGAAGCGTCGTCAGCTCCAGCAGCGTGCGCCAGCTACCCGCCTCGATCGTCCCGATGAACCCTGTGGCGCCCCGCACCACGAAGCGCACGACCAGAGACAGCGCGACCAGCGCCAGCAGCGGCTCGGCCAGCGCGCGCGCCAGGCCGCGGCGCCGCGCGGCGTCGCGCGTCAGCAGCACCACGCAGCACAGCGCCGCGCCGACGACCGCGGGCAGCACGTACATCAGGGGTCCTACCGGATCGTTGCGGACCACGCCGGCGTAGAAGGCGTTGAACGACTCGACGGCGAAGATGAACGAGCGGTAGAGCCAGTCGAACGGCGGGAAGGCGTTCGCAAAGCTCTTGAGGCTGACGTTGATGTAGCCGCCGTTGCTGGCGAGCATGTAGCGCCAGGCAAGGAGGATGGCGGGGCCGCCGGCGAGGATCACCGGCAGGTAGAAGATCAGCCGGAACGCCCGCATGCCGGCCAGCGCCGGCGCCACCAGCATCGCCATGGCCAGCGCGGTGACTATCTGCAGCGGCACGCCGACGACGGCGTAGTAAAAGGAGTTGTACATCGACTGCATGAAGCGCCGCCCGTGCGCGCCGGCCCCGGCGAGCAGCGTGCGGTAGTTGTCCAGTCCGATCCACTCGAGCGCGCTGCCGAGCTTGTAGTCGGTGAAGCTGTAGTAGAGCGAGGCCAACGCCGGCCCCAGTACGAAGATAACGAAGCCGAGCAGCCACGGCGACGCGAGGGCGAAGCCCCACATCGCGCGCCGCTGGGTCATGAGGCTGCCGCCGCGGACGCGCACCACGCCGCGCGCCAACCAGCCCACCATGACGCTGCCGACGACGATGAACGACACCGTCCCGAGCGACCAGTACAGGTTGTGGAGGCGCGCGGCTACGGCCGGGTCCATGTCTATCAGAGCCTTCCGGATAGATAGGGGTGGCGGCGAGCACCGCCACCCCGGGGGTCAAGGCTAGCTAGCTAGAGGTTAGAGGTAGCCGCCATCCTCGAGGATCGAGTCGTACTCCTCCTTGAGGAACATCTGCGTGTCCTCCAGGCTCTGCTGGTCGGAGAGGTAGAGGGTGACCTGCTCGACGATCAGCGGGCGCAGCTCGGCGCTGGCGCGGATGTCGGAGAAGGCGCGGCCGTAGTCGACGGCCATGTCCAGCATCTGGTTCCAGACCGGGTTGGCGCGCAGGTCTTCCCAAGCGTCGGTCCTGGTCGGGGTGAAGCCGGCGACGCGGCTCAGCTCGATGGCGTTCTCGCGGCTGCCGATGTACTTGAGGAACTCGGCGGCGAGAGCCGGATCGGAGACGTAGGCGGGAACCGAGAGCCAGTCGGTGAAGACCTGGATCAGCGGCTCGCCGTTGGCGCCGGCCGGGTACGGGCCGATGACGATGTCGTTCCAGAGCGCGTTGTCGGTCGGGGGCATGTTCCACATCGGGAAGATGCCGCTGACGACCATGCCGGAGGCGATGGGCCAGCCCTCGATCGGCGGCAGGCCGGCGGTGGTCTCGGTCGGCAGCACGGCGCGGCGGCGGTCGTACATGAACTGCAGGGCTTCGGCGGTGGCGGCGCTGTCGAAGGCGCTCGAGCCGTCGGCGTTGTACAGCTCGCCGCCGGCGCTCCAGATGTAGGCGATGAACTCCTGGGCGTCGAACAGGCCCGCGCCGATGTCCATGAAGCCCATCTGCGTCATGGCGCCGTCCGCGACGGCGGAGTTGGCGCGCACGAAGGCGAGGGAGTCCTCGAAGGTAAGCGGCGGAATTGCGCTGGGGTCGGCAGCCAGGTCGCCGCGGAAGAACATCGGGCGCGGGCTCATCAGCAGCGGCAGGCCGCGCAGGTGACCGTCCCAGCTGGCGACGGCCAGGGCCGCCGGCAGGAACGAGTCGAGCTCGCTCCAGTCGGCGAGGTACGGGTCGAGGTCGGCCAGCAGGTGGCCGAAGGCGGCCGCGTACTCGGAGCCGAGGTAGACGATGTCGGGGCCGGAGCCGGTGGTGATCCAGCCGGCGACGGCGGCGTCGAAGTCGCCCCAGCCGCCGGTTAGGATCTCGAGCTGCACGTCGGGGTGGCTGGCCTGGAAGCCAGGGAACGCGACGTCTTGGAACCACTGCATGGTGCCTTCGGTGAGGCCGGTGATGTAGATCTCCAGCGTGCGTTGGGCCTGCGCGGAAGCGGCGGCGCTCAACAGCAACAGGCTCAGGACGACAACTCTCAGTCTTCGCATCTTTCCTCCGTCCGCGTGCGCAAGGTCAGGTGTGCGCAGCGGTCATGCCAGGGCGCGGGGCAGCGGCAGCGCGCCGTCGGATGACGGTGTGTCGTGCCGTGCCTAGGGCGTCGCCAACGTCAGGCATCACCTCCAAGCAGTTAGTAAAGAAATCTTACTTACTTACTGCGAGTGTAGACACGACCCGTGACGCTGTCAAGCCTCGAACGCTTACGCTCGTAATCATGGCAGGCCTCATGACAGGCACGATCCTGATCACGGGCGGCAGCCGGGGCATCGGCGCCGCGACGGCCCGGTTGGCGGCGGAGCGCGGCTTCGAGGTGCTCGTCGCGTACCGAGGCGGCCACGCTGCCGCCGAAGCTCTCATCGACGAGCTGAGGGAGTCGGGCGCGACGGCGCGAGCCGTGCAAGCCGACGTAGGCAGCGAGGCGGACGTCCTGCGGCTGTTCCAGGTCCTGGACGAGAGCGGCGCGCGCCTGACGGCGTTGGTCAACAACGCCGGGATCCTGGAGCAGCAGGCGCGCCTCGACGCCATCGACGGCGGGCGCCTCGAGCGCGTGTTCCGCACCAACGTCTTCGGTGCCTTCCTCTGCGCCCGCGAGGCGGTCAGGCGCATGTCGACGCGTTACGGCGGCCGTGGCGGCGCCATCGTCAACGTCTCGTCCGGCGCGGCCCGCACCGGCTCGCCCGGCGAGTACGTCGATTACGCCGCCAGCAAGGGAGCGCTCGACACGATGACGATCGGCCTGGCGCACGAGGTGGCCCAGGAGGGCATCCGCGTCAACGGCGTGCGGCCCGGCTTCATCTACACCGACATGCACGCCAGCGGCGGCGAGCCGGACCGGGTCGAGCGCGTGAAGGCGTTCGTGCCGCTGCGCCGCGGCGGCACGCCGGAAGAGGTGGCGCGGGCAATCTTGTGGCTGCTGTCGGACGAGGCGTCCTACAGCACGGGGTCGTTCATCGACGTCAGTGGGGGCAGGTGAGCGGCTAGCGCGAGGGGTAGCGCTCGCCAGCCGGCACGGCGAACGGCAGGCGGTTCTCCTCGGAAGGCGTCGGGCAGGTGGCGTACGGCGTGTGTGCGCAGGGCGGGTGGTGCGCGTAGTTGAAGTCGAGCACCAGGCGGCCGTCCACCGGCCCGTCGACGTTGAGGAAGCGTCCCCCGCCGTAAGTGGTCGAGCGGTTCGTCGCGTCCTTGAAGTTGAAGAACAGGCGGCCTTTGGCGCCGGCAGGGGTGGCCAGCAAGGTGTGCTCGGCCCCGGCGGCGAGGAAGCGCGCGCGGCCAGCCACCGGCGTCGGCGCGACCTGGCCGAGCACGTTGACGACGTCGACCGTCTCGCCCGGCTCCGGCGGGATGAACTCGGCTTCGATGCGCCAGCACGGGTCGGTCTCGAACCACGCGACCTCAGCTTCGGGGTCGCGAGTCGCGGACGCCAGCGGGTCGTAGACGCGCGCGCCGCAGAGCTGGCCGCGCTTGATCAGGTTGACGCGCACGGCCGTGTCGCCCTCGCCCGCGAACAGCGCCTTGTCGCCCGTCACCACCAGAGGGGCAGACAACGGGAGCCCTTCGTGCGTCAGCCCGGCAGCCAATGGAGCCACCGTGACGGCCGTGCCGTCGTAGCCGAGCGAGGCGAGCCGCCGAGGCAGCCGCGCAGGCAGCCCGACGCGAGCGTCAGGCTCGGAGCCGAGGAGGTTGTCGCCCTCCTCGAGCCAGGCCAGCGTAGTTATCGCCCACCAGCCGTACGGAGCGGCGAGCTTGCCCACGTAGTCGGCCCGCCACGCTTCGAGATCGGTCATCGGTCGCTCCAAGGGGACGCCGGAGCGGTGCTCCTGCCCTCGCCCGCGCGCCACGCAGCTGGATAGGTCATCGCTCGCTCCCGGGTCGCGGCTCGCGCTCGGCGCCGCGACCCCGCACAACCTAACGCGCGGCGCGCCAGGTCGTCGCGCCTTGGGGCACGTTGCGGGTCACGCCGGGACGAACGCTCGCGCCGCCCGAGAGATCGCTCAGTCGAACAGACCCTGGCCCCTGCGCTCGTGATCGAGGAGCCAGCGCTTGCGCGGCACGCCGCCGCCGTAACCACCCAGCTCCCCGTTGGAGTTGATCACCCGGTGGCACGGCACCACGATGGCGAGCTGGTTCGCGCCGTTCGCCTGCGCCACGGCGCGGAACGCCGTTGGCCGCCCCAGGCTGTTGGCGAGCTGCTGATAGGAGCGCGTCTCGCCCGGCGGGATGCGGAGCAGCTCGCTCCAGACGGTGCGCTGGAAGTCGGTGCCGCGCAGCTCGATGGGCGTCTCGAACGCCAGCCGCTCGCCGGCGAAGTACTCGGCCAGCTCACGCTCGATCTGGTCGATCGGCGCGGACCGGCCGGGGACGATCGCGGCGGACTCTCGCAGCCTCAGCAGCTCCCGCTCCAAGCCGCGACGCTCGACGAACTCGAGCAGCACCAGCCGGTCCTCGCTGGCCACGGCCAGGATCGGCCCCAACGGGCTGTCGAGCCAGCTGGCCAGCAGCGCCGTGGCGCCCTTCGAGCTCGGCGAGGAGCCGATGATGCGGGCGTACGCCTCGCGGAACCCGCTGCCGGACTCGTAGCCGGCGTCTTGTTGAGCGTCGATCACGCTGCCTCCCTTGCGCAGGCTCGCCAGAGCCAGGCCCATGCGGCGTGCTCTGGCGAACTCCATGAACGTCATGCCGAAGCGCTTCTTGAACTGGCGCCTGGCCGTCGACTGGTCGACACCCAGCGCCCTGAAGTCGCGGTCGCGCCAGCGCTTCTGCGGCTGCTCCTCGACCGCCTCGACGAGCCGCTTGAGCGCGCCGCTGAGGTCGTTGGGGTGCGCCAGCGGCCGGCAGCGCTTGCAGGGGCGGTACCCGGCGTGCAGCGCAGCCTTGGCGTTGGGGAAGAACTCGCAGTTCTCCTGCTTGGGGTTGCGTGCCGGGCAGGTCGGACGGCAGAAGACGCCCGTCGTCCTGACGCCGACGTAGAACAGGCCTTCGTACTCGGGGTCGCGGTCGAGCAGGGCCTGGTAGTAGCGGCGGGCCTGGCTCTCGCTGACCTTGAAGGCGTCTCTTCGGGGTCTCTCTTCACTTAGCGCCGCCGGACGCGGGTGCGGCGTCGACACACTCATGGAGTACCTCATCGCATGAAGTCTAGTCTCGGTGGCGGAGCGGTGCCGACGAGAATCGGGCAGCTAAGTCAGAGGCGCTCAGAACGGCGCGACTCGCGGCTGATCGCTCCGACGCCTCGGAGCGAGCGAGTCAAACTGACTGGGTGAACGCCAGCACGTGCCCGTCCGGGTCGAGCAGCTCGAACTCGGTGTCGCCCCATGGGCGAGTGACCGGCCCGGTGAGGCTGGCGCCGGGGTTCTGATGGTCCAGCGGCTCGAGCCCGGCTGCCACGGCTCGAGCGAAGAGCGCGCTCACGTCGGGCGTGGCTAGGTGGACGACCGGCAGCCCGCGCTTCTCGCCCGGCTCGGCGGGGTGGAGCATCAGCTCCGCGTCTCCCACCGCGAACCAGTGCATGCCCTCGTAGCCACGCAGGTACTGGAAGCCGAGAGACTCGTAGAAGCGTCGCGAGCGCTCGGTGTCGGCACAGAACAGCACCAGGTGATGGAAGCGCGAGATCATGGTTGGCCTCCCATGACCGAACTATAGCTAGGGTCGCAGCGCCCGGCCATGCCATCATCGCGTGGTGAGCCAGCCCGCCCCCGCACCGATCCCCGCTACCACTCGAGACGCCTCAGGCCTCTACCATCTCAGCCCGGCGGGGCAGCTACGGGCCGGCAAGACGGCGCGCCGCCTGGTCCAGCTCGGCATCGGGCTGGTCCTGTACGCGATCTCGATGGCGCTGATCATCCGCAGCGGCCTCGGGATGCTGCCATGGGACGTGCTCCATTACGGCCTCTCGCAGCATCTG
This sequence comes from uncultured bacterium, assembly GCA_964473205.1. Classification (GTDB taxonomy): domain Bacteria; phylum Deinococcota; class Deinococci; order Deinococcales; family Trueperaceae; genus CAYMRL01. Next base: position 108,390 of record CAYYOK010000001.1, read on the forward strand.
CCCCTCAGCCTCGGCACGGTGGTGGTCCTGACCTCGCTGGCGGTGCTGCTCACCTGGATCCCGCTGCGACAGCCGCCCGGCATCGGCACGATCGCCAACGCGCTGCTGATCGGCATCCTCCTCGACCCCGTGATGCGCTACCTGCCTGCGCCCGAGACGCCGTGGTTGCAGACCTCGTTCCTGCTGACCGGGGTGCTGATCAACGCCATCGCGACCGCCTCGTACATCGGCAGCCACTTCGGGCCGGGGCCGCGCGACGGGCTGATGACAGGCCTGTCGCGCGCCAGCGGCCGCAGCCTGCGGCTAGTCAGGACCGCGATCGAGGTGACGGTGGTCGCGGTCGGTTGGCTCCTGGGTGGCGTCGTCGGGGTGGGCACGCTGCTCTACGCGCTGGCGATCGGGCCGTTGACGCAGTTCTTCCTGCCGCGGCTGTCGGTGAGGCTCGAGCCTCACCGGCCCGGTCGGGCTAGGGTTGGTCCTGAGTCCTAAGCGGTGAGCGAGCGGGTCGCCGCGGGAGGTACGCCGGTCAGGCAGCCATGAGCAGAGCGTTCATCAAGGAGGACGCGCAGCGCGAGGACGTGCAGGTCGTGCCGCGCGCACCGCTGCCCCAGGGCGCGAGGAACCTGGTGACGCAGCGCGGCCTCGACCTCCTGGTGGCCGAGCGTGAGGAGATCCGTGCGGCCCTGGCTGCCGGCGGCGCAGCAGCTTCCGACGAGCGCCTGCGCCTGGCCCTCGAAGCGGCCCTGGGCGAGCTGGTGCCGCGACTGGCCGGCGCGGAGCTGAGCGTGCCGGCCGATGCCGCCGAGGTCCGCTTCGGCCACGAGGTGACCCTGCGGCCGGCCAGCGGCGCGGGCGCCGAGCTGACCGTGCGCATCGTAGGCGTGGACGAGGCCGACCCCGAGGCAGGCGAGATCTCCTACCTGGCGCCCTTGGCTCAGGCGCTGATGGGCCTGAAGCTGGGCGACGAGGTCAGCCTGGGCCCCTCGGGCCGCCAGATGGTGGTGGCGAGGATCGGCTGAGGCACGGTCTCGAGCGGTCCCAGACGGTCTCAGGCAGTCCCAGGCAGCCCAGCCCAGGCAGCCCAGGCAGCCCCCCGGTCTCAGCGCGTCTTCCCCCGCGCCGCCACGGGCACGACGGCCTCGATGACGCCGCCGCGGTGCAGGTAGACCTCGTCGTGAAGGTTCGAGACGGGGCAGACGTGGTTGGGCACCACGCGCAGGCGCTCGCCGATGGCCGGCACGGCCTTGCAGGCCGAGAAGTCCACGACGCCGTGCTCCTCCGACAGCTCGGTGACCACCGCCTCGGGGTACTCGAGGACGTGCCCGTAGCCGCCGCCCCAACTAGCCGGGAAGGCGTCGCTGGTGAGCGTCTTCGAGCCGGCGTCGATGACGCCGCGAGTAGGGGTCGGGAGGCTGACGAGGGTCACGTGCACGTGCAGCGCGCAGTCCTCGAGGCTGGCGCTGCCGACTGCCACGCTGCGGCGATCGTTGTAGACGTAGGTTCCGGCGCGATGCTCGGTCTCGCCGACCGTCTCGTGCGCGCTCCAAACGCCGGGGGTGCCGCCCACCGAGACCACGGCCAGCTCGGGCCCGTGCGCGGCCAGCAACTCGCGCGTGCGCGCCACGAAGCCCGCGACCTCCGGGCCGCTCGGGTAGCACAGCAAACCGAGGAACCTCAGGCCCGGGTAGCGCCCGCAGGCGACGGCCAGGTCGACTGCCTGCTGCGGCTCGAGCACGCCCTGACGCTTCTTGCCGCATTCGAACTCGACCAGCACGCCGATCTCGCGGTCCGCCAGCTCGGCGGCCGCGCCCACTGCCGCCAGCGCCACCTCGTTGTCGACGGCTACCCTGAGGTCGGCCATGCGCGCGACGGCCGCGAGCCGCCTGATCTTCTCGGCGCCCATCACGTTGTAGGTGATGAGGATGTCGCGGATGCCGGCCGCGGCCATCACCTCGGCCTCGCCGACGCTCTGCACCGTGATGCCGGCGGCGCCGGCGGCGAGCTGCCAATGCGCTAGCAACGGCAGCTTGTGCGTCTTGATGTGCGGCCGGTTGGCGATGCCGTGGTCGTCCAGGTAGCTCTGAAGACGCTCGATGTTGCGCTCGACGACGTCCAGGTCGACGATCACGCAGGGCGTGTCGATGTTCGAAGCCAACGTCGGCCCTCGGCTTGGATCGGGCTTGGAAGCTGGTCGCGGTGGCGTGTGCGTTGTCATGGCCAAACAGTGTAGCGACAGGACCCTGGGCCTAGCGGCTGGTAGCATCGCGCCATGCACGAAGCCGCCATCATCGAGCCGCTGCCTCAGGGGACCGCCAAGAGCGAGCGCTACGCCTTGCTGCGCCGGCAGGTGCGGGCGCTGCTAGAGGGCGAGAGCGACTGGCTGCCGAACCTTGGCAACGTCGCGGCGGCGGTCTACGCCTCCCTCCCGGGCCTCAACTGGGCCGGCTTCTACCTGATGCGCGGGGACGAGCTGGTGCTAGGCCCGTTCCAGGGCCAGCCGGCCTGCGTGCGCATCGAGCCGGGCCGCGGCGTGTGCGGCACGGCCGCCGAGCAGCAGGCGACTCAGGTCGTCGAGGACGTCGAGGCGTTCCCCGGCCACATCGCGTGCGATCCTCGCTCGCGCTCGGAGATCGTGGTGCCGGTGGTGGTAGGCGGCCGCACCGTGGCGGTGCTCGACCTCGACAGCTCGCGGCTGGCGAACTTCGACGAGCACGACCGCGAGGGGCTCGAGGCGATAGTCTCCGACCTGCTGAGGACGGTCGACTGGCGAGCCGCGACGAGCGTCTGACCGGCTGACACCTCCGGCTAAGGCTCCAGCAGCGTCACGCCCACCGGACCGAAACCAGCCATGGACGCGAGGACGTCACCGGCGTCGGCCAGCGGTCGCCTGTCCCCGATCAGCCGCGCCAGCGGCAGCCTGCGGTTGCGCACGAACGCGAACATCTCCCGGTAGCGCCAGGCCTGCATGCCGTGGCTGCCAAGCACCTTCAGCTCGCGGCGCACGACTAGCTGCAGCGGGGTCTTGGGCGAGAGGTCGTCGCCGAGCAGCAGCCCGAGCTGCAGGTGCCGGCCGCGGCTGCGCAGGGAGCGAACTCCCGAGCTCATCGTCACGCTCGCGCCGAGGGCGTCCACGCTGACGTGCGCGCCGCCGCCGGTCAGGTCGCGGATGGCCTCCTCCGGCGCGCCGCCGCTGGCGTCGACGGTCTCCGCCGCCCCGAGCTCGGCGGCGAGCGCGAGCTTCTCTCGCGACAGGTCGACGGCTATCACGCGCGCGCCGGCGGCCGCGGCTATCATCACGCTGGCGAGCCCGACGCCGCCGCAGCCGAAGACGGCCACGTCCTCGCCGGGCATCACGCGAGCCTGATGCATCAGCCCGGCGTAGGCGGTGGTGAAGCGGCAGCCGAGGCTGGCGGCCTCGTCGAAGCCGAGATCCTCGGGCACTCTCACGAGGTTGACGTCGGCCCACGGCACCATCACGTACTGAGCGAAGCTGCCCCAACCGTCGAAGCCCGGCTGGAACTCGACCTCGCAGAGGTTCTGGTGGCCCGAGGCGCATTCGTCGCAGGCGCCGCAGCCGCAGCAGAACGGCGCCGTGACGCGCTCCCCGCCACGGAAGCGCTCGACGTCAGCGCCGACGGCGCGGACCACGCCGGCGAACTCGTGGCCCGGCACATGCGGCCAGCTCACAGTGTCGTCGTGACCGACCCAGGCGTGCCAGTCGCTGCGGCACACGCCGGTGGCGCGCACCTCGATCACGGCGCCATGCGGCGGCGGTTGCGGCTCGGGCACTTCCCTCAGCTCCGGGAACGCGTTGGGTGCGTCGACGACGATGGCTCGCATGAGGAATGGTAGCTGGTCGAGCTCCGCGCGGCGAGGCTACCGAGACGCTCTCGAGCAGAAGCCCAGGGCGAACCTCGACGCGCCGCAGTCCAACCCGCCTCCCGATGTGGAGAAACAGCGCGCGCCGCGGTAGAACGTTACCTAGCATCTAGGCGTGGGCCTCGGGCTACAGGCTTGGCCGGTCAGCCTCTACGACCGCCTCGACGCTGCCGTGGACGCGTGGCGCGTGAGGCAGCCGCTCTACGTCGCGATCGTCAGCGTGATGCTGGCGCTGGCCCTGGGCGGCGTGTGGTTGCTGGTGTACGCCACCAACGGCACGTCGAACGCCTACCTGCACGCCATGTACCTGCCGGTCATCTTCGCCAGCCTGTGCCTCGGGCCCGTCGGAGGGGCGGTGGTGGCGCTGGCCGCGGGCGTGTTGATGGGGCCGTTGATGCCGCTCGACGTCGAGCGCGGCATCCAGCAGCCTGTCGCCAACATCGTCTACCGCGGCTCGTTCTTCCTGCTGATCGCGCTGATCGGCGGCACCTTCGCCGAGCTGTCCAGGTACCGCCAGACGAGGCTGATCGCGGCCAGGACCGAGCTGGCCGAGATCGGCTCGCGCAACCTCAGGCTCTTCGCGCGGCTCGTCTCGGAACGCGACGAGAAGACCGGCGGCCACTGCGAGCGCGTCGCGAGGAACGCCGTGACGCTGGGTCGGGCATGCGGCATGGGCGAGAACGACCTGCGCCAGGTGTACTGGGGCGGTCTGCTCCACGACCTCGGCAAGCTCGGGGTGCCAGAGGCGATCTTGCGCAAGCAGGGACGCCTCACGGGGCCCGAGTTCGAGCAGATCAAGCGCCATCCTGCCTACGGCGAGCGCGTGCTGCTCGACATCTCCAAGAGCTTCGCGGAGATCGCCAAGGGCGTGCGCTCGCATCACGAGCGCTGGGACGGCAGCGGCTACCCCGACGGCCTCGCGGGCGAGGAGATACCACTGCTGGCGAGGATCATCGCGATCGTCGACGTCTACGAGGCCGTGACCAGTCACCGGCCGTACCGCGGCCCGATGGCTCCCGAGGAGGCTCAGCGGTTGATCGCCGAGGGCTCCGGCAGCCACTTCGACCCTCGGCTGGTCGAGCTGTTCCTCGACCTGGTGCGACGCAGGCTGATCTCGCGAGAGACGGAGCCGAGCCCTCTGTACGATGACGACGGCTCGGTGTTCGACTCCTCGACCGTGCTCAGGGCAGTGGTGCAGTTGGGCAACAGGGCCGGCGAGGACGGCCGCGCCGGGCGCACGTGAGCTGCTGCGGCGCCTTGCCGCTCAGGGCTCGACGCGACGCACATCCGGGGGCGTGGCGCCCACCTGTGAGATACTGCCTCGACGCCGCCTGACGGCGTAGAGACGTCTCCGTGAGCCTGCTCAAGCGTTACGCGTTCCCTCTGCAATGCACCATGGCCGCTCTGCTGAGCGCGGGCCTGAGCATGCTGACCGTGATGGTGCCGCTCTACGCGACCGCGCTGGGGCTGGGAGCGCAATGGATCGGCGTGCTGGTAGCGTTGCCAGGGGTCTTCCCGGTGCTGCTGGCGTTCCAGGCCGGGCGCTGGATCGACCTGGTCGGGCCGCCGCGGATGCTCTTCGCCAGCATGTCGCTGATGTCCGCCGCGCCGCTGAGCCTCATCCTGCTGCCAGGCGTGGCCGCGCTGGTGGTCTCGCGGCTGATGGTCGGGTTCGCGCAGCTCTTCGTGACCCTCTCGTCGCAGTCGCTCATCGCCGATCTGGACAACAACCGGTCGCACGCCTACAACTTTGCCGCCTACTCGACGCTGATGGCTCTGGGACGGATGATCGGGCCCGTGCTGGTGGGGTTCATCATCGACCACCACGGCTTCAGGGCGAGCTTCTGGGCGGTGCTGGCAGTGCTGCTGGTGGCCGCCGGCGTGTCGTACCTGGTGATGAGCGGGGCGAGATCCGCGGGCGCGGAGGCGGGCGGCGCCGGCGACGTGGTCGGACGCGTGCCGTTGAGCAAGATCTTCGGCAACGTCGGCTTCCAGATGGGGGTGTTGGCCAGCTCCGGCATCTTCCTCGCCCTGACCATGCGCGAGGCCTTCCTGCCGGTGATGCTCGAGGAGATGGGCATGTCGGCGACGCTGATCGGCTCGCTGGTCAGCCTCGGTTCCCTCACGGCGGTGCTGATCCGCCCGGTGCTGCCGCTGGTCAGCCGGCTGCTGCGCGGCACTGCCAGGTCGCTGGTGGTGGCGATGGCGAGCGTGGTCGTGGGCGTGGGGTTGCTGTCGGTGGCTTCCAGCGTGCCGTTCTTCGGCGTGTTGGCGGTGGTGGCGGGCATCGGCTCCGGCCTCGGCTTCCCCCTTAGCATCGTGGCCGTGACGACGCACGTCTCGCCTCGCCAGCGCGCCACCGCCCTGAGCCTGCGCATCTCGAGCAGCCACTTGGTCGAGATCGTCGCGCCGATAGTCGGCGGCCTGCTCGTCGCGGTCACCAGCTACAGGGTCGGCTTCGCAGCGGCAGGCGTGGCGTTGGCGGCGCTGACGGTCGTCGGGCTCGGCCGGATCAAGCCGTTCGAGGCCGAGGAGCGCGCGGCTACGGGCGCGCTCGGAGCTACGCCGCCGAGACGCTAGCCGCCCCCACGAACTGCGCCTCGTACAGGCGGGCGTAGGCGCCGCCGGCCGCGACGAGCTCGGCGTGGGTGCCGCGCTCGACGATGCGGCCGTGCTCCATCACCAGGATCAGGTCGGCGCCGGTGATGGTCGACAGCCGGTGCGCGATCACGAAGCTGGTGCGCTTGCCGCGCAGCGCCAGCATCGCCTGCTGCAGCAGCAGCTCGGTGCGGGTGTCGACCGAGCTGGTCGCCTCGTCGAGGATCAGCACCGGCGGGTCGGCGAGGAAAGCCCTGGCGATGGTGATCAGCTGCTTCTCGCCGGCGCTGACGGTGCCGCCCTCGTCGTCGATCAGCGTGTCGTAGCCGTCCGGGAGGCTGTGGACGAAGCGGTCGACGTAGGCGGCGCGCGCCGCCTCCATGATCTCGGCCTCGGTCGCGTCGAGCCTGCCGTAGGCGATGTTCTCGCGGATCGTGCCTTTGAACAACCAAGTATCTTGCAGCACCATGCCGATGTTCTCGCGCAGCTCGTCGCGGCGCAGCTCGGCGATGTCGCGGCCGTCCAGCGTGATCCTGCCGGAGTCGAGCTCGTAGAAACGCATGATCAGGTTCACGAGCGTCGTCTTGCCGGCGCCCGTCGGTCCCACTATCGCCACGGTCTGGCCCGGCTCGACGGTCAGCGACAGGTCCTCGATCAGCGGCCTCTCTGGCTCGTAGCGGAACGAAGCCTGTTCGAACACGACGCGGCCGCGCGCCCTCTCCAGGCTGGGAGCCTTGGTGCTCTCGTCTAACTCCTCCTCGGCGTCCAGCAGCTCGAACACGCGCTCGGCAGAGGCGACCCCCGACTGCAGCAGGTTCGCCATCGAGGCGAGCTGCGTCACCGGCTGGCTGAACTGGCGCGAGTACTGGATGAAAGCCTGCACGTCACCGAGCGTGATCACGCCCGAGGCGACGCGCAGGCCGCCGACGACGGCGACCGCGGCGTAACTGAGGTTGCCGATGAAGAAGGCCGCCGGCATGATCAGGCCCGAGAGGAACTGCGCGCGGAAGCTCGCCTGGAAGAGCGCGTCGTTCTCCTTCTCGAACGACGCCTGCACCTCGCGCTGGCGACCGAACACCTTGACCAGCTCGAAACCCGAATACGTCTCCTCGACGCGGGAGTTGAGGGTGCCGGTGCTGCGCCACTGCTCGATGAACTGGACACGGGAGCGGCTCATGACGGTACCGGCGACCACCATCGTCAGTGGGATGCTCAGGAGCGCTACCAGCGAGAGCAGGGGCGAGATCGAGAACATCATGATCAGCACGAAGACGACGGTTAGGAGCGAGCTGAGCATCTGGCTCAGCGTCTGCTGCAGGCTCTGCGCGACGTTGTCGATGTCGTTGGTGACGCGGCTCAACAGCTCGCCGCGCGGCTGCTTGTCGAAGTAGCGCAGCGGCAGACGGTTGAGTTTCTCCTCGACCTCGTTGCGCAGGCGCCTGACGGTTCTCTGCACGACCTCGTTGAGGATGAACGACTGCAGGAACGACAGCACGGCGGAGCCGAGATAGATGGCGATGACCGTAAGCAGCACCCGCGCCATCGCATCGAAGTCGACGCCTTGGCCAGGAACGAAGTCGATGCCGGAGAGCAGCGACGCGACCTGGTCGTTGCCCGCCGCGCGCGCTGCCGCGATGGCGGCTTCGCGGCTGATGCCGGCGGGCATCTGGGCGCCGATGATCCCGCCGAAGAGGATGTCGGTGGCGCGCCCCAGCACTCGTGGACCCAAGGCCGAGAGGCCGACCGCGATGACACCGGCGACGATCACAGCGATGACGGCGGGCCGGTGCGGCGCGAGGCGCCCCATGAGACGCCGAGCGGATGGCCCGAAGGCCTCGGCTTTGCCCACGGCCGGCACGCCCATCATCGGCCCGGGTCCGCGCGGAGCCTGCACGCGTTCGGTAGTCGCCATTACGCGGTTGTGGCCCTGCGAGGCGCCGTTCTTGTTGCCAGGGTTGTTGCTGCCCTGGTCGCTCATGCCGCCTCCGCCTGACGCTGTGACGCGACTATCTCCTGGTAAGTGGGCGAATGAGCGAGCAGCTCCTGGTGCGTGCCGACGCCGACGATCCTGCCGTCTTCGAGCACGACTATCGAGTCTGCCTCGGTGATGGTGGCGACGCGCTGCGCGACGACGAGCACCATCGCGTCAGCCGTGACAGGCTTCAGAGCGGCCCTGAGCCTGGCGTCGGTCGCGACGTCGAGCGCCGAGAACGAGTCGTCGAACAGGTAGAGCTGTGGGCGCTTGACGAGTGCCCGCGCGATGGCGAGGCGCTGCCGCTGGCCGCCCGAGAAGTTGGTGCCGCCTTGCGCCACGCTCGCCTCTAGGCCCTCCGGCTGCTCCTCGATGAAGTCGCGCGCCTGCGCGATCTCCAGCGCCCGCCACAGCTCCTCATCGGTGGCGTCAGGCTTTCCGAAACGCAGGTTGCTCGCGACGGTGCCCGAGAAGAGGTAGCCGCGTTGCGGCACGAGGCCGATGCTGCCCCAGAGCGCGTCGGGGTCGTAGTCGCGCACGTCGACGCCGTCGAGCGTTACCCTGCCGCTCGTAACGTCGAAGAGGCGGGGTATCAGCTTCAGCAGCGTCGATTTGCCGCTGCCGGTCGAGCCGATGAGCGCGACGGTCTGGCCAGGTCGCACCTGTAGACTGACGTCGTGGACCACTGCCTGCTCGGCACCCGGGTAGGCGAAGGAGACGTTCTCCAGCATCAGACCCCGTCGTGCCGTCGGCTGCGTCACGCTGTGGGCGGGCGGCTTCACGCTCGGCTCCGTGTCGAGCACCTCGGCGAGGCGGTCGGAGGAGACAGCGGCGCGCGGCAGGATCATGAACAGCATCGTCGACATCATCACGGCGATGAGGATCTGCATCATGTACGACAGGAACGCCGTTATCGAGCCGATCTCCATCGCCCCGGCGGCGACGCGCTGACCCCCGAACCAGATGATCGCGACAGAGGACAGGTTCATGACGAGCAGCACCATCGGGAACATGACCGACATCCAGCGACCCACGAACAGCGCTGTGTTCGTCAGCTCGTCGTTGGCCTGAGCGAAGCGCTCGGCTTCGTGAGGTTCGCGCACGAAAGCGCGGATCACCCTGATGCCGCCGATCTGCTCGCGCAGCACCTCGTTGACCCTGTCGATGCGCTGCTGCATCACACGGAACCCCGGCAGCATCCGCATGACGATGAACGCGATGCCAGCGGCCAGCAGCGGCACGGCGACCGCGACCAGCCACGACAGGCCGACGTCCTCGCGCAGAGCCATGATCAGTCCGCCCACCATCATCAGCGGCGCGCTGACCAGCATCGAGAACGTCATCATCAGCGCCATCTGGACCTGCTGCACGTCGTTCGTGTTGCGGGTGATCAACGAGGGCGCTCCGAACGTGGCGACCTCGTGAGCCGAGAAGGAGTTGACGTGGTGGAATGTGGCGCTGCGCATGTCGCGACCGAACGCCATCGCGGTCCTGGCGCCGAGGTAGATGGCGTAGACGTTGGCTAGTACGTTCACGAGCGAGGCCAGGAGCATGAGGCCGCCCTGCTCGAGGATGTAACGGGTGTTACCGAGCACGACGCCGCGGTCGATGATGTCGGCGTTGATGCTCGGCAAGACCAGGTTGGTGAGGCTGACCACCAGTTGAAGCGCTAGGATCAGCGCGATGCTGCGCCGGTAGGGACGGGCGAAGCGCTTGAGCAAGCGCCAGAGGTTCCTCAGTGACATGACGCTCTTCCTTTCACGCTTTCCAGCGCACCGAACAGCACCACGTCGACTATCTCGTCGACGCTGAGGATGTCGCGTTGGCCCGCGAACGGGCGCCTGGCCGAGACGACCAGCCCGAGCAGCGCCGCAGCGGCACGCTCCGGCGGCATCCTCAGCTCGCTACTGTGCTCGCTGACTAGTGCCGTGATCGCCGACCTGATGGTCTCGCTCCAGTTGAGCAGGCTCGCCCTGGCGTTCGAGTCGGCAGGTTTTGCGTCGTGTCCCACGAGCGTGTGCAGCACGACGACGAGCGCGACGACCTCGTCGGTCCTGTCGCTGATGAGGTGCGCTGCGGCTGCTACCTGCGCTACGAGGTCGAGTTCGCGGTCGATCGCAGCGATGGCGGCTTCGAGCGGAGCCGGGTCCATGTGTGCGGCGATGGCGCCCTCGATCAGTGCCCGCTTGTCGGGGAAGACGCTGAAAAGGGTGCCCTCCGCGACGCCGGCGCGCTCGGCGAGCTCCTTGGTGGTCACCACCGCGCCGCGCTCGATCAGCAGCGGCGCGACCGCCTCGACGATCCTGCGGCGGCGCTCCTCAGGCGGGAGCGGCTCGGCGCGACGGCTGCGTGCTGTTGACCGGTACTCGGTCGCGTCGGGAGTCACGGCCGGAGAGCTTAACTGAGTGAGCGCTCACTTGCAAGCGGTCGTGAGCAAGCCTCGCCGGCCAGGTCGTCAGAGAGGAGCCGTGTAACGTCGACTAACTGTCAGATCCCGAACGAGACGTACTTGACCTCGAGGTACTCCTCGATGCCCCAGTGACCGCCTTCGCGCCCGATGCCCGACTGCTTGACGCCGCCGAAGGGCGCCTGAGGCGTGGCCGGGACTCCGTCGTTGACGCCGATGATGCCGTAGTCGAGGGCCTCGCTGACCCTGAAGGCGCGCGACAGGTCCTTGGTGACGAGGTACGCCGCCAGCCCGTAGGGAGTGTCGTTGGCGAGCCTCACCGCCTCGGCCTCGTCGTCGAAGACGATCAGCGGCGCGACGGGGCCGAAGGTCTCCTCGCTGAGAATGTCCATCCCGGCCGTCACGCCCGTGACGACAGTCGGCTGGAAGAAGAGTCCTTCCAGAGCCGAGCCGCCGGTCACGACCTTGGCGCCCTTGGCGCGCGCGTCTGCCACGTGGCGCTCGACCTTGGCCAGCCCCTGCTCGTCGACCAGCGGGCCGATGTCGGTCGTATCGGAGCTCGGGTCGCCGACGACGAGCTTGGCTGCGGCCGCCGCGAAGGCCTCGGCGAACTCGTCGGCGACGTTGCGCTGAACGTAGATGCGGTTGGTGCAGACGCAGGTCTGGCCGGCGTTGCGGAACTTGCATGCGATTGCCTCGCGCACGGCGGTGCTCAGGTCGGCGTCGTCGAAGACCAGCAGGGGGGCGTGCCCGCCGAGCTCCAGCGAGAGGCGCTTGATCGTGTCGGCCGACTTGCGGTAGAGGATCCTCCCGACCTCGGTCGAGCCGGTGAAGGTGACCTTGCGGATGCGCTCGTCGGCCATCAGGGCGTCGGAGAGCGGCACCGGGTCGGAGGCGGTCAAGACCTGCAGAGTGCCGGCGGGGCCGCCGGCTTCGAGCCACAGGTCGGCGGCCAACAGAGCCGTCAGCGGCGACTGCTCGGCCGGCTTGAGGATGAAGGTGCAGCCGGCCGCCAGGGCGGGCGCGGCCTTGCGCGTGACCATCGCGATCGGGAAGTTCCACGGCGTGACGGCGAAGACCGGGCCGACGGGCTGCTTGAGCGCGAACAGCCGCTTGCCGGGGACGTGGTTGGCGACGCCCTCGCTGACGACGCGCTTGGCCTCCTCGGCGTACCACTTGACGAAGCCGGCGGCGTAGGCGACCTCGCCGCGCGACTCCTTGATCGGCTTGCCCATCTCCGAGGTCATGAGCTGGGCGAGGTCCTCGCGACGCTCGAGCATCAGCGCGGCCCAACGCTCCAGCAGGGCCGAGCGCTCGAACGCCGTGGTCTTGCGCCAGCTCGCGAAGGCCTCTTCGGCGACGGCGGCTGCGCGCGCCGCGTCGGCCACGCCGCACTCGGCGGCCCGCCCGATGACCTCTCCGGTGGCGGGGCTGCGAACGTCGAAGGTGGCCGCGGCCGTCTCCCACTCGGCCGTCAGGTAGCGCGCCGAGAACTCGGTAGCGAAGGCAGTCATGGGCGCATGATAGCTGCCGGGTCGGGACGCTCCAGCATCCCCAACTGCCACATGACGAACAGCCGCTCGTCAACGGCGTCGCGCAGCCTCAGCTTGAGCGGCTTGCCCTGGCCGTGGCCGGCGTCGCGGTCCACCCACAGCAGGACGGGTCTCTCGGCCGGGTCCGACGCGGTGGCTGCCTGCAGCGAGGCGGCCATCTTGCGGGCGTGCAGCGCGTGTACCCGCACGTCGTTCTCGCCCGCGGTCAGCAGGACCGCCGGGTACTCCGTGCCTCGGCGGACGTGGTGGTAAGGGGAGTAGGCCGCGAGCCACTCGGCCTGCTCGGGATCCTCGGCGCTGCCGTACTCCGGCACCCAGTAGCGAGCCATCAGGAAGTGCTGGTAGCGCAGCATGTCGAGCAGCGGCACGGCGACGATCGCGGCGCCGAACAGCTCCGGCCTCTGCGTCAGCGCCGCTCCCGTCAGCAGCCCGCCGTTCGAGCCGCCGGCGATGGCCAGGCGCTCGGTCCGCGTGTAGCCCTCGCGGATCAGCCACTCGGCCGCGGCGATGAAGTCGTCGAACACGTTCTGCTTGTTGCCGAGCATGCCGGCCTCGTGCCAGGCGTCGCCGTACTCGCCGCCGCCGCGCAGGTTGGGGATGGCGAGGATCCCGCCGGCGTCGAACCACTGGAAGTACTTCGGCGTGAAGGCCGGCGTCATGCTGATGTTGAAGCCGCCGTAGCCGGTCAGGAGCGTCGGCGCCGCGCCGTTCTTGACCAGGTCCTTGCGGTGAACCAGGAACATGCTGATGCGCGCGCCGTCCTTCGACGGGTACCAGACCTGCTCGACGCTGACGCTGCCGGGGTCGACCGGAGCGTCGGGCCGTTCCCACACCTCGGGCTCCGCTCCCGGGTCGTCCAAGTCGACCCGCAGGATCGTCGTCGGGTAGTTGAAGCTGGTGAACGTCACGAAGGCCTCGCTCGAGTCGTCGCGGGTCGCGACCGCGGCCGTGCCGATGCCCGGCAGCTTCAGCCGTCCGCGCGAGCGGCCGTCCAGCTCGAAGACCTCGACCTCGACGGAGGCGTTGCGCAGGTACGTGACGACGATGGCGCCGGGCGCGAACGAGACCGTCTCGATCACCGCGTCCTCGCGCTCGGGCACGACGTCGCGCCAGTTGGCCTCGCGCGGATCGGACACCGGCACGCTGACGACGCGACCCTTGGGCGCACTCTTGATCGTGTCGAGGTAGAGGGCGTCGCCCATGACCACGCCCGTGACCGTGCCGTTGGTGCCGACGCTGACCTCGCGCTTGTCGACCTCCCCCGTCGCGAAGAAGTGCTCGAGGTCGACGAGCCAGGCGTCGTTGGCGCTGGTGCTGCCCGTGTAGTAGGTGAGCAGCAGCCAGCGACCGTCGGGGCTCAGGCGGCCGCCAGGGCCCCAGGTGGTGGCCAGAAGCTCGTCCTCGTCCTTGGTGAGTTGGCGCAGCAGCACGGCGTCGGAGGACGCATCCGTGCCGAGCCGGTGGAACCTGACCCGGCCGCTGTACGGATCCGCGGCTTCGGCCAGGTTGCGGTAGACGAAGCCGCTGCCGTCCGCCAGCCACTGGGCGGGCTGGACCTTGTTCTCGATGTCGTGCTCCAGCTGCGCGCCGGTGTCGACGTCGATGAGCTTGAGGACCGTGTTCTCGTCGCCGGCGCGGTAGCTGCCGTACGCGAGCGAGCGGCCATCGGGGCTGGGAGCGATCCACTCGATGGTGGTGAGGCCGCTGGGGTCGAGCTTCTGCGGGTCGAGGAGCACCTTGGCCTCGCCGTGAAGCCCCTCGCGCCAGTACGCGACCGGCTGGTCCTGGTCGCCGCGCCTGGCGAGGTAGAAGTAGCGGCCGCCGCGGGCCTCCGGCGCCGTGACCGACCCGACCTGCATCAGCGGCAGGAGGGTCTTCTCCACTTCGGCGCGGCCGGGCAGCCCGTCGAGGACCCGGCGAGTGTGCGCGTTCTGAGCGTCGGTCCATTCGGCCACCGCGGCCGTCACCTGGCCCATGCGGTCGGGATCCGAGTTGTCGCCCTCGAGCCAGCGGTAGGGGTCGGTGTACTCGCGGCCGTGCAGGAGCTCTGTCACGGGCTCTTCGCGGGTGACCGGAGGAGTGCAGTTGGCGTCTTCGCTCATCGTGGGTCAACCATAACCGTGAGCTGGTCTCGCTCGCGCCGGTACTCTCAGGCAGGCGGCTGCTTAGGTTAGGTGGCTGCTTACTAGGTTGGGTGACTACTAGATGACTACGCGTCGACTCGCACGGCACAGGATCCTCGCCTGGCTCAACGACTGGCTGCTGATCCTGATGCTCCCGGCTCTGATCGTGCCGGTCGGGTGGCTGCTGACGCGGATGGGGATCGACCTGGGCGCGCGCGGCGCCAACCTGTTCGGCTTCCTCGCGCTGGTCGGGCCCGTGACCTTATGGCTGGCCTGGCGCGAGGCGGCGCCGCGGGCGGCCACGCCCGGCAAGCGGCGCCAGGGGCTGCGCGTCGTCGAAGCTGCCACCGGCGAGCCTGCCGGCTTCGGCCGGACGCTACTGCGCAACGTGTTGAAGGTCGCGGTCCCGTGGCAGCTCGGGCATCAGGTCGCGTTCGGCTTCGCAACGCTTGGAGACGGGACCATCGGTCCGGGACTTATCGCCGTCAGCGTCGCGTGCTACGCCATCATGGGCGTCTACCTGGCGGGGCTGTTCGTCGGAGAGGGGCGGACCGCGTACGACCGTTTGAGCGGCACGCGGGTGACTAGGTGACGACGAACGGCGGCTCCAGGTCTTCGAACATGGGGAAGTGGCGAACGTTCAGTGTAGCGAGCGTCAGCCCCATGACGCCGACCGTACCGGCGATCAGGTAGTCGGCGATGCCGATTCCTGGATGGCTGCGCCCGTAACGCCGCATCAGCTCGCCAGCGCGCAGTGCGACCAGCTCGGTGACCGGCTGGGCGCGCAGCGAGGCGAGCAAGGCCCAGACCTCGCGCCTCTCGGGAGAACGCATCCCGCCCGTGATCTCCGCTACCGATACGACGCTGATGGCGAGCGGGCTTTCCCTGCGAGCCTGACCGAGCCAGTCGCGCGCCCCTTCCGCCGCTGACGGAACCAGGCCGTCATCCCATTACGGAACACTCGTTCCAGAACATGTTACGCTCGTGAAAGATGGCACGACCCCGCGCTTTCGATCACGACCGGGTCGTCGGGCTGGCCGCAGAGCTCTTCTTGCTGCACGGCTTCGAGGGCACCTCGATGCGCGACCTGATCGCGCGCACGGGGCTGTCGAGCTCGAGCATCTACGCGGCGTTCGGCGGCAAGCACGGGCTCTACCTGGCGGCGCTCAAGCACGCGGGCGCACAGGAGCGAGCCCAGGTCGAGGCGGCGCTCGCCGGCCCCGGCGGTGTCGTCGGAGGGCTCAGGGCTCTCTACGGGTACCTGATCGAGAGACTGCTCAGCGGTGCCGACAGGTCGGTCTCCCTGAGCGCGCGCGCCGCTCTGGAGTCCTCTGATGCCGATCCCGACGTGATGGCCCATCTCAAGGCCCACGTCGACGACCTCTGCGAGCTCTTGGCGGCGCACCTGGAGGAGGCTCAGCGTGCCGGCGAGCTGCGTCTGCGTCAGCAGCCCCGCGATCTCGCCCTGTTCCTGCTGCTCTCGGCGTTCAACCTGACCTTCGCCATCAAGCTCACACGCGACAAGGACTCCTTGGAAGCCTTCGGGGCGGCCGCGCTCAGCACCATCGAGGACGGCTGAGCCGTGCGCGGACCTCGACAGGCGGAACGGCACTAGATGCGCAGACTCGCAACACTCACCACCTCCCATCCCAGGCTGTTCATCGCCGTCTTCACGGCGCTGACCCTACTGGCGGCCGTCGGCATACCGCGGGTCGGCATCAACGCCACGGTCGCCGCGATGTACCCGGACGAGTCGGCTCATTCGGGGACGCAGACGCTGGTCGAGGAGACGTTCGGCGCCGGGCAGCTGCTGATCGTGCTGCTCGAGGGCGAGGTCTACACCCCCGCGGCCATGACCGCGCTGCGGGCGCTGACGTCCGAGCTGGCGACGATCGATGGCGTGAAGCGCGTGACCAGCGTCGCCAACGCCCAGCGCATGGAGGACGACGACGGCTTCCTCCTGATCACCGACCTCCTGCCGGTGGCCGGCTCCATCACCGCGGAGCAGGTGCAGGCGGCCAGGGCCTACCTCGAGACGGCGCGCATGTACCAGGGCGGCGTGCTGGTAGCGGGCGACGGGTCCTCGGCCAACCTCGTGATCGAGGTCGATCCTAACGGCGACTCCGATCAGGTAGTGGCGGCTGCGCGCAGCGCGGTCGATGCGCACTGGCTGGCGTCGGGAGCGGGCGCTGCCTACCTGGTCGGCAGCCCGGTGGTCAACACGGCCATGCGCGGCACCCTCGAGCGCGAGATGCCGCTGCTGGGTGCGATCGCCGCCCTGCTCCTCCTGGTCATGCTGTACCTGAACTTCCGCAGCCTGCGCGGGGCGCTGCTGCCGGTCCTGACGGTCTCGGTCGGTCTGGTGTGGGCGTTCGGCGTGCTGGGCTGGCTCGGCGGCTCGTTCACGACGATGACGTCGATAGCGCCGGTGGCGATCCTGGCAGTCGGCAGCTCGTTCTCGCTGCACCTGCTCGGCCGTTACAGCGTCGAGCTGGCGCACGGCGCCGAGAAGCTGGCCGCGATCCGCACGGCCGTGACCGAGACAGGCCTGGGCGTGCTGATCTCCGGCATGGCGATCTCGGCCGCCATGCTGACCTTCACGCTCTCCAGCATGCCGGCCGTGCGCGCGCTGGGCATGCTCGTGGCGGGCGGCGTGCTGGCCTCGCTGCTGGCATCGTTGCTCCTCCTGCCGGCCGTGTTGTGCCTGCTCAAGCCGCCCAAGCGCGTCACCGATCCCGAGGCTCCCGGCGCGATCGGGGGCCTGCTCAAGCGGTTGGGAGTCGTAGTGGACCGCCAGCGCTGGCCGATCCTGCTGAGCAGCCTGGCGCTGGCGGCGCTGGCCGTCATCGGCGTGCTGCGCATCGAGGCGAACACCGCCGTGCTCGACTACTTCCGCGCCGACTCGCCCATCCGCCAGGACTACACGCGCGTCGAGCGGGCGTTCGGCGGCTCGAGCCAGGTGCAGCTGGTCGTGACCGGCGACCTCGGTGACCCGGCGGCGATCAGGGCGATGGCGAGGTTCCAGGAGCGGGTCGCCGAGCTGCCGGGCGCCGGACCGACGAGCTCGATCGCCACGGTCATCGCGGCGATCCACGAGACCCTCACCGGCGAGGACGGGCTGCCCGCCACCCGCGAGGCGCTGGCCCAGGAGCTGCTGATCTACCAGCTCTCCGGCGACGTCCAGCACATCAGCCAGCTCATGACGCTCGATTCGAGCATGGGCCTGATCGAGCTGTCGATACGGACGGGCTCGACGCGCGAGCAGCGCGAGATGGTCGAGCGCATCGACGAGCTGGCGCGCGCCGAGCTCACCGGCCTGCTCGAGCACTCCTTCGCCGGCGCGACGCTGCTGCAGATCGACATCGAGGACGCGCTGATGCACGACTTCCTCATCAGCCTCTCGCTGGCCGTGGTGCTGGTGATCGTCATCGACAGCCTGGTGCGCTCCGTCGCGGCGGCGCTCGTCACCATCGTCGTGCTGCTGCTCACCATCCTCTTCCAGTACGGCCTGCTTGGCTTCCTCGGCGTGCCGCTCGACCTCGCCACCATGCTGCTCGGCGCCCTGGCGATCGGCGTCGGGGACTACGCCATCCACCTAACGGTGCGCTACATGGAGCAGCGCCGCGCCGGCGACCCACCCGAGGCCGCGATGAGCCGGGCGATCCTCACCTCGGGCCGCTCGATCCTCTTCACCGCTCTGACGCTCGGCGCCGGCTTCGGCGCGCTCATCGCCTCCGAGTTCGTGCCGATCCGCACGCTCGGCTCGCTGATGGCCTTCACCGTCCTGTCGGTCGGCCTCATCTCGCTGACCGTACTGCCGGCCGCCTGCCTGGTGTTCCTGCGCCAGCCGCGCGGCTCGACCACCCTCGCCACTGCCAAGGAGGCAGCCCCTTATGCCTGATGCCCTTATGCCTGATGCCCATACGCCTGATCCAAGCCGACCCGCCCTCGCCCGCCGGCTGACGCTCGTCCTCAGCGTGTTGCTCGTGCTGACCTCGTTGGGCACTGCGTTCGCCCAGCGTTTCTCGACCGGCCAGGAGGTGATGGACGCGGTGGCGGACCAGAGCGCGCCCAGCACGATGATCGCGACGCTGAGCATGACGATCACCGCCGCCAGCGGCCACTCGCTGACGCGCGAGATGCAGATCTGGACCAGCACCGATGGCCCGCGCCAGCTGATCAAGTTCACGGCTCCCGCCGACGTGCGCGGCTCGGGCTTCATGTCGCTGTCGACCGAGGGCGGCGCCAGCGAGTCGTGGATCTACCTCCCCGCGCTCGACCGCGTCAGGCGCGTCGCCGGCGGCCAGGAGCAGGACGCGTTCTTCGGCTCCGACTTCTCGTACGAGGAGATCAGCGGGCTGAGCAGCGGCTCGGACGACGATTTCGAGTACGAGCTCCTGCGCGTCGAGGACGGCCTCGTCTACGTCGTCGCCGGCACGCCCACCTCGGGCTCGACCTCGAGCTACGACCGCATCGTCTACTTCGTGCCCGAGGAGCTGCTCCTGCCGACGCGCATCGAGTTCTACTCGGGCGGCGCGCTGCGCAAGGTCATGACGATCTCCGACACCGTCGAGCAGGACGGCTTCCTGCTCCCTACGAACATCCGC
>CAYYOK010000001.1:127628-166883 GCA_964473205.1 uncultured bacterium
GACGATCTCCGACACCGTCGAGCAGGACGGCTTCCTGCTCCCTACGAACATCCGCATGGAGACGGTGGCGGCCGGCTCCTCGACGACACTGATCCAGACCGGTTTCCAGCTAGACGTGGAGATCCAAGATGAAGTCTTCAGCGAGCGCTTCCTCAGGCGCTGACAGGCGCGGTGCGGGGGTGAGGGCCGGCCTGGCGCTGATGGCGCTGGCGTTCCTGGCCCTCGCGCCAGGCTCGCTCGCTCAGGTCAGCTTCGACTTAGGGGGGACGCTGAGCACCGAGCTGGGCGTCGACGTCGGTGGCGACTTCACCGTCGCCGCCGTGTGCCTCGAGCTGGAGGGCCGCGGCGAGGTCGGCAGCGGGTTCTTCCCCGACGCGGCGTTCTTCGCCGAGGTCTGGGGCTGCTACGACGCGGCGCTCGCGGCCGGCCCCAGAGGCGGGGTCCCCGAGGACCTGAGCGAGCTGCTCTACGGCGGGCGCGACCCGTTCAGCATCGGGCTCGGCATTGCCTACGCCACCCTCTACCGGCCGAGCTACGAGCTCTCGGTGGGCCGCCAGCGCGTGTCGTGGGGCAGTGCCGACGCCCTCGCGCCCATCGACGTCGTCAACCCGACCGACCTCAGCTACCCGCTCGCACCTCCCAGCGACCGCAAGCTCGCCTCGCTGATGGTGAGGGCCCAGGTCGACGCGCCAGGAGAAGAGAGCGTCGCTCTCGACCTGGTGCTGGTACCCCTGTTCGAGCCGTCGGTCATGCCGGGACCAGCTTGGCAGCCCGACGTCGTGCTCCCTAGCTTTCCGCCGGAGGCAGGTATAGTCGGCCTCGCGCCGCCGCTCGACGACCGTCCCGAGGCCAGCTTGCGCAACGTCCAGTTCGGCGTGCGCGCCACCTTCGACCTCGATCTGCTCGACGGCACCGACGCCAGCCTGACCTACTTCCGCGGCTTCAAGAAGCTGCCGACGGCCTCGTTCCGGCTCGTGCCCACCGGCCTGGTGCCCGGCACGTTCTACCTGCAGCCGGTGCTGAGCTACGACCGCGTGCACCTGCTCGGGTTCGACTTCTCCAGCGTGGCCGGAGCCTACGTCCTGCGCGGCGATGCGGCGATGACCTTCACGAGCGACCCGGACGGCGTGGACCCCGCGGTCGGCAACCCGAGCTTCCAGGCCGTGCTGGGCGTCGAGCGCTCGCTGCCCGGCGGCGCCTACCTGACCGCACAGCTCACCTACGAGAGGGTGTGGCCCGACGCGGGCTCAGAAGCCGCCGTCGACGTCGCCAGCGTTCTGGCGCTGCGGCTCGAGCCCGACGCGCTCACCACCGCCCAGGCCGCCTGGCTGCACGGCTACGTCGACGGCAGCGGCGTGCTCATGCCGTCGCTCGCCTACAAGCTCGCCGACGGAGTCACAGCCAGCGTCGAGGGCGTGCTGTTCTACGGCCGCGACGGCTCGCGTTACGGCGCCTGGCAAGGCAACAGCCAGCTGAGGTTGGGGGTCGAGTACGCGTTCTAGCCGGCTGATCCTGCTGCGCGCCGTGGGACCGCTCGCCCTGCTGCTGGCTGCGTGGTTGGGCGCCGCCGCACAGAGCGTGCCCTACCGCGACGTGCCTGGCGGCCAGCAGTGGGCGAGCGGAGACTTCGCCCTCGCCTACGCCCTGGCGGCCGAGGCTGGCACCCTCGAGGGTCAGCTTCTCGCCGCGCGCTCGGCCGCCGACCAGGCCGTCTACCGCGAGAGCAGCCCCGATGCAGCCCTCGCCTGGCTCGAGGCGTCTGAGACCGCGGCTCAGGCGGCCTTGGCGCTGGAACCACCCGGCTCGCTGGCCGCGCTGGCCACCATGGCCCTGGCGCGTGCCAAGGGCGAGGCGGCCCTGCACCGCGGGCTGCTCGCCAACTCGCTGCTGCCGGGCGAGCTGCGCACCCTGTTCGAGCGCGTGCTGGAGCTGCAGCCCGGCAACCCCGACGCGCTGGTCGCGTACGGCGCCTGGCACCTGGAGCTGACCGAGCGCGGCGTCGGCTGGCTCTACGGTGGTCGTCGGGCCGAGGTGCTGCCGCTGATGGAGCGCGGTGTGGCGGCGGCCCCTGAGCAGATCAACCTGAGGGTCGAGTACGCCATCGCCCTGCGCGCCCTCGGCCGGAACGAAGCTGCTGCGGCCGAGCTTGCCAAGGCGCTGAGCTTGACCGCCGCGACGGCGGTCGACAGGCTCGAGCACGAGCGGGCGGCGCGGCTGCTCGCCGACGCGGACGCGCCGCGCTGAGCCGGGCCGGATCTGGCGGCACTGCCCGGGCGTAGCGCTTGTGCCCATAATGTGGCGAACGAGATCAGGTTCGGATGGCGGGCGGCACCAGAGGCCACGACGTCGATACCAGGACCACCTGCGGCCGCCCTCGGAGGACGAGATGCTGTTTGCCGAGGTACGGCTCTCATCGACGCGTTGGAGCTTGCGGCGGCGTGCTCGGCTCGCGGTAAGCGCGCTGCTTCTCGCTGCGTCGCTGACCCTGCTGGTCGCCGGCCGAGCTCAGAGCGTCCCGCCGCTGCAGGCGGGCATGCGCGTCACCTTCTACTCCTCCAGCGCCAGCGTCAGGGGCTCCACCCAACAGGCCGTGTTCAAGCCGAACTGCGACCCGACAAAGGAGGACTGCTGGGTCGACCCGAACGGACGCAGCATCGGTCTTCAAGACGTCCCAACCGCCTCCGGCCAGGGCTACACGCAGCTCGACGTGCTCTACCTCGACCAGCAGGTCTGCGTGCTGAGGATAACCAGCTACACGCTAGACCCCGGCAGCGGCGCCGTGGCCACGGCAGCCAGCGGAGGCACCGTCAGCACCGAAGGCAACTGCGAGGACTACTGGTTCTCGCAGGCCAGGCTGCAGCAACTGCCCACGCAGAGCTCCGCTGGCCTCAGGGTGCTGCGAGGCCCGTACACGATCGGGAGCTTCAGCTTCGACTCCGTCAGCATCGGTGTCTTCGGCGGCGGGTCGGCCAGCCACAGCAGCTACGAAGCGGCGAGCGGCCTGCTGATCGTCGCCAGCACGCGCTCGCAAGGCGCCCCGGTCGCCACGATCACCGGCAACACCGTCACGCAGGGCGCCGGCAACACGCAACTCACCTACACGCAGTGGCTCCACTCGCGGCCCCTCGCCGCCTCCGGTCTGCTGGAGCGCCTGCCCGCGCACGTTCAGAACACGACATCGTTGGTGTACTCCTGCGCGCAGGTCACCAGCCTGCCCGGCAGCGGAGCCATCCAGATCCCGTGCCATTACGAGCTGAGTATCGGGGCGCGCAACGAGCTGTGGGCGCGTGCCACGGGCACCTTGCGGCTCTCGGACGGCATCACGAGCATCCCCACGGTCATCGAGTCGGAGCACGTGATCGCCGCCAGCGGTCAGGGCGGCTACCTCGCCTCGCCGACCTGGCTCGCCAGCCTTCAGCCGGGCATGCAGCTCGACGACGATCCCGTCACGGGCGTGGTGGCGTTCGTCGAGAGCGTCAACGACGCCGTCGTGGTGATCGTCGAGCGCAGCAACTCCGAGCAGAAGCGCTTCGCCTACGACCGCCGCACGGGCTGGCTCAGGCAGGTGTCGCTCGAGCAGTCGAGCGGGTTGGGCGCCTTCGGCCAGTACTACGAGCTGACGTCGGTCCAGTGAGCCGCTGGTCGGCGATGCGGACCCTCGCTGGGCCGGCTGGCCAAGGACCATCTCGCTCGCATCTGGCTATTCGTAGCGCAGCGCCTCGATCGGATCGAGCCGGGCGGCGCGGTTCGCAGGCAGCGTGCCGGCCAGGAACGCGATCAGCATCACGAGCAGCGTGACGCCGAGCACCGAGAGCGGATCGAACGACAGGATCTTCAGCCCGGCGAGGTCGGCGAGCACTCCGCTGGCGAGGACCTCGCTGATCACCGTGCCCAGGCCGATGGCGGCCAGCGCTCCGATGGCGCTGCCGAGGAAACCGATGAACACGGCCTCCGTCGAGAAGAGCGCGAAGATCTTGCCGGCTCCCATGCCCAGCGCCTTCATCAGGCCTATCTCTCGCGTGCGCTCCTGTACCGACATCAGCAGCGTGTTGATGATGCCGAAGCCGGCGGCGATCAGCGCGATGACCGCGAACGCGTTCAGCACGCCGATGATGGTGTTGACGATCGTGTTGAACGAGCCGAGCTGATCGGCGAGGGTGATGCCGGCCAGTCCCGCGTCCTGCAGCGAGGACTTCACGTCCGCCACCTGCGCTGCGCTCAGGTTGGGGGAGAGCCGCGCCGTGGCGCTCTGGTAGACGTTCGTGACGACCTCGGGCAAGCCTGTGGTCTGAGCCGAGAACAGCTCGTTCAGCAGAGCCGGCGACACCGAGGCGTTGTCGCCGAACAGCGACGTCTGCTTGACCCCAACCACGGCCGCCTGCACCTCGTGCTGCCGGCCGAACGCGTCGCTGAGGGCGAGCGTCACGACCTCGCCGACGGCGCTCTCGGCGCCGGCGAAGCCCAGCGGCTCGACGAACGAGACGGGCAGAAGCAGCTCGCCCAAGGTCACGTCGTGGCCGGGAACGCTGGTGACTCCGTCCGCGCTCAGGCGAGCCCCCGCGACCAGCTCCAGAGCCAGGCCGGTAGGCGCAGGGTCGATCGCGACCTCGTACTTGGTGCCGTTCCCGTAGGCGACGTAGTCGAGCCCGACCATGCGCAGCGGCTCGACGGAGACGACGCCCGACACGGTCCGGATCCGCTCCAGGTCGACATCGGTCAGGGCCTCGAAGGAGAAGCCCGGCCCGGCCTGGATGAAGGCCTTGTCGGGGTCGTACTCGACCGGCCCGGAGGCGCTGGGTCCGAAGCCGCCACCGCCGGCCTGTGAGGAAGCCTTCATCACCGTCATCAGGTCGCTGCCGCCGAGCGACGCGAGCTGCGAGTTGACGTAGCGCGTGATGCCGGTCCCCAGCCCGTTCGTGAGGGTGAGCGTGAACGCGCCGACGAAGATGGCGAGGATGGTCAGGATGGTCCTGAGGCGGCTGCGGAAGGTGTTGCCGATCGCGGTGCGCACGACCTCGACGAAGCTCATGCCGACACCCCCGCCGTGGCCAGCGAGTCCACGACCATGCCGTCCTTGAGGTAGACGCGCCTGCCGCAGCGCGCGGCGAGGTCCTCGTCGTGGGTGACGATGATCAGGGTGATCCCCTGGGTCCGGTTGAGGTCGAACAGCAGGTCCTCGATCACGGCGCCGGTGGCGCTGTCGAGGTTCCCGGTCGGCTCGTCGGCGAGGATCGCCCGCGGACGGTTGGCGAGGGCGCGCGCGATGACCATGCGCTGCTTCTGGCCGCCCGAGAGGTTGGTGCCGCGGTTGCCGGCCTTGTCGGCGAGCTCGACCTGGTGGAGGACCTCCATGCCGCGCTCCTTGCGGTCCTTGGCGTTCATCCCGGCGATCTTCAGCGGCAGCGTCACGTTCTCCAGCACGGTGGCGCTGGGGACCATGAAGAACTGCTGGAACACGAAGCCGAAGGTCTTGTTGCGCAGGGTGTTCAGGGCACGTGTTCCGAGGCCACGCGCGTCCTGGCCGGAAACGACGACGCTGCCGCTGGTCGGCGTGTCGAGCAGGGCGAGGATGTGCATGAGGGTCGACTTGCCCGAGCCGCTCTTGCCCACGATCGCGACGCTCTCGCCGCCGTCGATGGCGATGTCGACGCCGCGCAGGGCGTCGAAGCGCGCCTCGCCGGTGCCGTAGCTCTTGACGAGACCGCGCGCCTCGACGAGGCGCGCGGTGGATGGCGAGGACGAGCTCGCTCGGTCGGGCTCAGTGGCTGAGGGCATGCCCGGCAGTGTTGCACGGTGCGCCCTCGGCCCCGGCGGAGGTGCGCTACACGCTGAGGTCGCCGCCTCTAGCCTGGCCGGCGTCGTCGGCCTCAGCCCTTGAGCCCCGACATGACGATGCCCCGGACGTAGTACCGCTGCAGCACCAGGAACAGCAGCATCACGGGTATCACGCTGACCGCGAGCCCGGCTCGCTGCAGCGCCTGGTCCTGGATGTTGGGGAACGAGCCGCGCAACAGGTAGATGCCGACGGGAACCGTCTGCAGGTCGGGTGCCGAGCGCGTGACGGTCATGGTCCAGATGAACTCGTTCCAGTGGTAGATGAACACGAAGATCCCGAGTGTCGCCAGCGCCGGCTTGATGAGCGGCACGATGATCGCGCTGAAGATGCGGAACTCGGAGCAGCCGTCGATCCGGGCGGCGTCGATCAGCTCGTCAGGGATGGACACCATGAACTGCCGCATCAGGAACACGCCGTACCAGGTGATCATGAACGGCAGGATCAGCGCGGCGTAGGAGCCGAGCATGCCGGTTCCGCCCTGACCGAGGATGTCGTTCCCGCCGAGCAGTGGCCAGTAGCGCAGCAGGACGAACATCGGGATGATGAACAGGAAGAACGGGAACATCTGGGCCGCGAGAACGCTGTTGAAGAGGAAGTTGCGACCCCTGAACCTGAACTTCGCCAGAGCGTAGCCGGCCATGGTGGAGGTCAACACCTGGAGCAAGGTTATCGACACGGTCACGATGGCGCTGTTGGCGTACCAGCGCAGCATGGGCAGCTTGTCGAAGATCTGCAGGTAGGCGCCCCATTGCGGCTCCCGGGGCCAGAACTGCGGAGGGCGCGACATCAGCTCGGTGGGCACGCGCAGAGCGCCGATGAACATGTCGGCGAACGGCACGATCATGAAGGCGGCGCCCAAGGTGAGGATGCCGTACTTCAGGGCGCTGCCGAGCAGGCGCCTTGGGCTCTTGCCGGGGACGCTCACGATGCCGCCATCAGTACTGCTCGACGCCGCCGCGCCGGAAGATGCGGAGTTGGACGAGGGTCACGACCATGATGATCGCGAAGAGGATGAACGCCAAGGCGGACGCGCGACCCATCCTCAGGTCCTGGAACGCCATCTGGTACATGTAGAGGGCAGCCACGTTGGTGCTCTGCGCCGGTCCGCCCGGATCGCTCGGCGTCATGGCCAGGATCAGGGTGAACGATCCCATCCCGGCGATGAAGCTGGTGACGGTCACGAACAGCAGGGTCGGCCTCAGCAGAGGCAGGGTGACGTGGAGGAACGACTGCCGGGTGTTGGCCCCGTCGATGCGGGCAGCCTCGTAGTAGCTCTCGTCTATCCCCTCGAGACCGGCCGAGAAGAGCAGCATGTTGTGCCCCAGCCCGCTCCAGACCGCGACGATCAGCACCGAGATCATCGCCGTCGAAGGATCGGTGAGCCAGCCCGGCCCTCTGACGCCGAAGTTCGCCAGCACGTTGTTGACGACCCCGTAGGCAGGGTGGAGGATGTACCCCCACACGAAACCGACCGCCACGACGTTGGTGACCATCGGCAGCCAGTAGATGGAGCGCCAGATCGGCTTGCCGCGGCTGTTGCTCAGCAGGAACGCTATGACGAGCGAGATCGGTATGCCTATCAGCACGACCCCGAAAGCGAACACGAAGGTGTTGATGATCGTGCGCCAGAAGCGCGGATCGATGGTCAGCAGGTACTCGTAGTTCTGCAGGCCGACCCAGCGGGGGACGCTGAGGGGGTTCCAGTTCGTGAAAGAGAGGTAGAGCGAGAAGACGATGGGCGCCAGGAAGAACACCACGAAGTAGAACAGCAGCGGCGCGAGGAAGATATACGGCGCGATGTCGCGCTGATTCGGGAGTCGACGACGCCTCCGAGGTGGGTCCGGCGCTGCCGCCGAGATAGGCAGATGCGACATGCTCAACGCGACCTCCAGCTAAAGGTTAGCGGTAGGCGAGGTGGGCAAGACCTCGCCTACCGCCGGGAAGTGGCTCAGTAGAACTCTCTGAGCACCTGCGTGATCTCGCGATCGGCGGACTGCAGCGCAGCGGCCGGGGTCAGCTCGCCCAGCCAGGCGCGCTGGATCCACGTGCGCAAGATGCCGCCGATCTCGCTCGAGTTCATGACGACGGGCTCGGGCAAGGACCTCTCGAGACCCGCGACGAACGGGCCGACGTAGAAGTCGTCAGCGAGGTCGGGGCGCGCGGCTAGGTCTTCGGTGTTGCCGGTCAATGAACCGAGGTCGAAGAGCAGCTGGCCCATGCAGGACGGCTCTCCGGCGCTCTGAGGCGAGTTCAGCCACCTCAGGTAGTCCCAGGCGGCCTCCTGGTTGCGCGAGTTGGCGTCGACGCCGTAGAAGAACGCGTACTGAAGGCCGCGCCACTCCTCGCCACCGGGGATCGGGGCGACACCGACGGTTTCCTCGAACGCGTCACCGAAGGCAGCCTGCAGCGTGGCGCGCAACCACGAGGCGTGGATCATCATCGCCACGGCCCCGGCGTTGAAGTCTTCGGTGCCGATGGTCGCATCGGTGATCCCGCGCCGGTACAGCTCGGCCATGCTCTCGAGCACCTCGACCGCTTCGGGCGACGTCAGGTTGGTGCTCCTGCGGTCGTCGGCGAAGAGGCTCACCCCGCGCGAGGAGAGCAGCGTCAGGAACGGGTGCGTGACGTTGGCGACCGTAGGTCCCCAGGCGTAGCCGGCCTGCAGCAGGTTCCCTTGCGCGTCGCGCTGCGTGATGGCCGCCGCCATCTCCGTCAGCTCGGCCCAGGTCGTGGGTGGCGCGTCGAAGCCGGCCTCGCCGAGCAGCTTCTTGTTGTAGACCAGCATGTAGTTGCTGACCTCGGTGGGGATCCCCCACAGCACGCCGTCTATGAAGGCGTTCTCGAGCGTGGAGGGCACATAGGTCTCGTTCAGCCACTCAGTGATCTCGGCCGGCGGTTCGGCCAACACCGAGTTGCCGACGAACTGAGGTCCCCAGATCGAGTAGACGTGGTAGATGTCGGGCGACTGGCCGCCGATCCTCGAGGTCAGCACCGTCTGCAGGTAATCACCGTACGAAAGCTGCTGATGGACGATGTCTACGCCGGGATTGGCGGCCTCGTAGTCCGCCGTGCATTGGCGCAGTATCTCGAGGGAGGCTTCGTTGTAATGAAGAGCGACCGTGATCGTCTGAGCGACCGCGGCCCCAGAGAGGCCTACGGCCAGCGCCGCGACCAGACTTCGAATGAGCCCCCGTGCCGATCCCCTGGTGCCTTCTTGCTGGTGCATCAGACCTCCTTGCAGTGAGCGCATACGCGCTTCGCGGTAGACGGGCGTTGCGCGAGTCCTCCGGACGACTGCTCCTTCCCAAGCTGTGCGGTTTACATTCGTGCGCAATCATAGCGGCAAATGGACATGAAATCAACAGTTGCCTGCTCGATTCTGCTTGTATTACCTTTAGAGCCAGGTGATCACCCCTGGCAACGCCCTGCGACTGGCCGTCGTAGCCGACGTGCATCACGGGCCGGCGATCGACGCCAAGGCCGGTCCCGCGTCCGCGGCGCTCTTGAGAAGCGTGCTGCGCGAGATCGAATCGGAGGGCCACGAGCTCCTGATCGACCTGGGCGACCGCATCAACGACGACGGCCGCGATGCCGACCTGGCGAACATGCGTGCCGTCGCCGCCGTGTTCGCGGAGGCCGGCAAGCTGGAGCGCCATCACCTGCCTGGGAACCACGACCTCTACGCGTTGAGCGTCGGCGAGAACGAGGAGATACTAGGCGCGCCGCTGCGCAGCCGCGTCGTCCGGCGCGGCGGCTGGAACCTGGTTATGTGGTGCGCAGACCCGCGCGTGCACATCGCCGGCTTCGCGGCTCCGACCGACGACATCGAGTGGCTGGCCGAGACCCTCGAGGGCCTGAGGGGTCCAACCGCCGTCTTCAGCCACGTCGCGCTCGGTGGCGGCAGCATGCGCGGCAACTACTACTTCGACGGCACCGAGTGGCCCGTGGCCAGCTACACGAACCTCGACGACGTTCACGACGTTCTGCTGGCCAACGACAGCGTCAAGCTGGTCGTGTCGGGACACGTCCACTGGAACAGCCTCAACACCATCGACGGCGTCCCGTTCATGACGGTTCAGTCGCTCAGCGACACGGCCACCACCCACCCGCTTCCCACCATGGCCTGGGCCGCTCTTGACATCGACGAGTCTCGAGCCCGGCTCTCCGTCGCGGGCAGGGATCCCCTGCAGCTGAGCGTGCCGCTGCGCGGTAGCGGAAGGCACTGGCTGGTGAGACCGCAGAACGAGCGCAGCTGGTCGAAGCGGGCCAAGGGGTCGACGGCGCGGGAGGTCGAAGGCGTCATCCTCGACCTGGACGGCGTCATCTACGCAGGCTCGAGCCTGCTGCCCGGCGCAGGCGAGTTCCTGCAGGAGCTGCGGGACTCCGGCCGCAGGCTGGTCGCGGTCACCAACCACTCCGGGCGCGGCGCCGCCGAGGTCGTCGCCGCGCTGTCGGAGCTCGGATTGAGGCTCGAGCTGCGCGAGGTGATCACCTCGATAGACGCCGTCGTCGCCCTCCTGCTGCAGCGGCACCCCGCCGCCAGCGTCATGGTGATCGGATCGGACGCCTTGCGACAGGCTGTGCTGGACGCTGGGTTCACCGAGTCTGGCGAGCCCGATGCCGTGGTCGTCGGTTACCTGCCGGTGCTCGACGCCGAGGCGCTCGGTGCCGCCGGCGAGGCGCTAGCGCGAGGAGCCGCGTTCATCGGCACCAATCAGGACGCCTGGCTGCCGCGCCCCGACGGCTCGAGGGAGCCGGAGACGGGCCCGGTCCTGAGCTACCTGACCGGCCTCAGCGGCAGGCTGCCGAGGATCGTCGGCAAGCCGGCGCCGACCATCGCCAGGCTGGCGCTCGCCCGCCTGGGGCTGGAGCCGGCCAAGGTGATGTGGGTGGGCGACACGCTCGCGACCGACATCGCCGGCGCCGCGGCTGCGGGCGCCCTGAGCGCCCTGGTGCTGACGGGCAACACGCCGGCCTCGCGCGCTTACCGGCCGCAGCCCGATCTCGTGGTCGCCGACCTGGTCGAGCTAAGAGCGTGGCTGGCGGAGACGCCGTGACAGATCGTCGCTTCGCGGCCTACATCTGGGGGCGCGGCTCTTGAGCGCGCCAGCGGAGGAACCGGAGGTTGCATCCGATGTCAGACGACCATGAAGGACGAGCAGCGCTCATCAGGTCTCTCGGCCTGCCGCCCGAGACGGACCCGATGGCTCACCTCAGGGAGGAGATAGCCCGCGTTCGCGACAGGGACAGCAACGTCCAGGGAGTCCCGATGCTGCTGATCCTCGAGGACCTGACCGGAGGAGAGCCGCCCGCAACGGGCGATCCCGCCGTCAACGCGCGGCTGGCAGGTGCCATCGACCTGCTGCTGGCCGCGCAGCAGGTCGAGGTGGCAGGGGTGCCCGAGATCGCGGCGGCGCTCGAGGTCGTCGCCAGTCGCTGGGCGGGGCTCGGCGCGCCGCCCAGAGGCGAGGCGCCCTCCCCGAGAGAGCCCGACGGCAGCCAGAGGGCGGGCTGAGCATGGCGAAGACCATCCTCGCCCAGACGGCAGCACAGACGGTCGACAGGTTGCGGCGCGCCACCACGAGCGGCGCGGTGTTGCGGGTGATCAACTACCACAACACGCCGGCCTCGCGAGCCGACGAGTACGAGCGGCACCTCGCCAGCCTGGCCGAGCGCTTCACCTCCTGCACCGAGCAGGACGTGCTGGACCTCTTCGAGACGGGCGTCTGGCGCAAGAGCTCGCCTGGGCTGGTGCCGGTGCTCTTCGAAGGCTACAGGAACAACTACGAGGTCGGCCTTCCCCTGATAGAGAAGTACGGCTTCGCGGCGTGGTTCTTCATCCCGTCGGCCTTCCTCACCGTGCCCGTCGCCGAGCAGCGGTCGTTCGCCGAGGGGCATCACATCGGCCTGGTCGACGAGGATGGCGAGCTGATCGCGATGACCTGGGAGCAGGTCCGCGACGCCGAGGCCCGCGGCCACGTCATCGCCTCTCACACCCGCCACCACGCTCCGCTGACGCACGAGACGCCCGACCACGAGCTGGAGGACGAGATCGTCGGCTCGCAGCGCGAGTTCATCGAGCACCTCGGCCATCCGGTGCGCACCTTCGCCTGGCTCTACGGCAGCGAGTACGGCTCCGACCCGCGCGCCGACGCGTACGTGCACATGGCCGGCTACGAGCTGCTGTTCAGCAACTTCATGCTGCAGCGCGTGCGGGCCCCGCAGGCTTCGGGGCCGCCCTCTCGATGAGGCCGCAGACGGAAGCCGACCGGGTGCGCGCGAGCGCCGCCGCCGGTCGCATCCTGCGGTCGGTCAACTTCCACTCGACGCCGCGCCGGCGGGCCGCCGAGCTGGACGAGTACCTGAGGCACGTGGCGGCATCGTTCAGCTCGGTTACGACCGGCGACATCGACGCCGCGCTCGCCAGCGGGAGCTGGAGCACGCCGCGGCCACCGGTCGTCTTGGCCTTCTTCAACGGCTTCCGCGACAACCACGAGGTCGCCCTGCCGCTCTTGGAGGCGCATGGGCTGACGGGTTGGTTCTTCGTGGCGACCGGCTGGCTGGCTCTGGACGCCGCCGAGCAGCGAGACTTCGCCTTGCGCGGCGGGATGAGGCTCCCGGAAGAGACCTCGGATCCGGCTGGCCGCATCGCCCTCGACTGGGATCAGGTGCGCGAGCTGTCGCTGCGTCACGAGATCGCCAGCCACACCCGCAGTCACTCCCGGGTCGATGCGGGCGATCGCGCCAGGCTAAGAGCCGAGATCGTCGGGTCGCAAGAAGACCTGATCCGCCACCTGGGGCGCCCGGCCGCGGCGTTCGCCTGGCTGCAAGGCACTGAGTACGGTATCAGCCCGAGCGCCGACGAGCTCCTGCTGGAGGCCGGCTACCGTTATCTGTTCAGCAACCTGCGGCTGCAGAGGATCTCGGCGGGGTCCTAGGCAGAGCCTCGGTCCGCGTGCCCCGAGCTGTTCAAGGTGCGCATGATCGACCTCACGCTCTCTCTCATGGCGGAGCGCCCGGAGGCAAGGTAGTGACGCAGGTCGTACACGTCCGGGTCCTCGAGGTGCTTCCTCACGGCGGCGGTGAACGCCCTCATCAGCTCGGTGCCGACGTTGACCTTGCCCAGACCCAGCCCGACGGCCCGGCTCAGCTCGGCAGGCGGAACGCTGGAGGCGCCGTGCAGCACCACCGCGGCGTCGGTGGCTGCCGCTACGGCCGCCAGATGGTCCAGGTCGAGAACGGCGTTCTTGACCGCCTGCTTGTGGCTGGTGCCGAGGTCGACGGCCACCAGCGAGCAGCCCGTCTCGCGCACCAGCCGCGCCACCAGCTCGGGCGACGCCCTGGTCGCGCCGCGCCTGGCGCCCTTGGCCACCACGTCGCACTCGATCTCGACGGCGGCCCCGCGACCCTGCGCGAGGCGCACCAGCTCACGGATCGTGCCCAGCGCAGCGTCCGAGTAGGGCTCGTCGAGCTCCAGCATCACCGAGTCGAAGCCCAGCTCCAGCGCCCGCGCGGCGCTCGTCGGCGTCTCGGCGTGGTCGAAGTGGAGCAGCAGGGGAACCGCGGCCTGCTCTCGCAAGCTGACCGCCAGCGCCGCCAAGGTGTCCAGCCGACCGTGCCGTGCGGCGTTCTCCGAGATGGCCAAGATCACCGGCGAGCGCTCATCTTCCGCGGCCGCGACCACCGCCTGAGCGGTCTCGAGGTTGACGGCGTTGAAGGCGCCGAGGGCGTAACCGAGCCGGCGCGCCTTGGCTAGCTCGCGCACGACCGAGCCGCGCTCGCCCAGGGGGGTCACGGCTCGGAGGCTATTGGCGCCACCGAGCGCTGCGTCTCCCGAGGCGCCGCGGAGAACAGCACCAGGTACGAGCTCGCCTCGCGGGGAGCGACGACCCGAAGCAGCGAGCCGCCCGGCACCGCCAGGGCGTGCCCATCCTCGAGTACGTGCTCGGCCCGCTCCTCGGCGGTGTCAGTGGTGGTGGCGGTAGTGGTGGCGGCAACGACGCCGGCGGTCGTGGTGACGTGGACGATGGTGTCGTGCTCGATGGGCGCCTCGAAGCGTGCGCCCTCTCCCAGCCGGGTCTCGGAGGAGCCGAGGCGCTCGGTGATCCCTGCGACGAGGTCGTGCCGGAAGCTCGGTCCGGGCTCGCCTGCCCGACCCTCGCTGCGCCGCCAGCTGAGGCGGGTGGCTCGGAGCCTGCCAGCGGCTGCCGCTCTGGCGTAGGCGATGGCGGCGTCCTCATGGACGGTGAGGCGATACGAGTGCCGCGGCGGCAGGTAGATCCCCTCGGGCGAGCCGGCTGCCGGGCTCGACCTGCCGAACGGCCCCCACGAGCGCCGCTCCCCGGTCGCGGCTTCCACCGCGTCGATGGCGACGAGGCCGCTCAGGACCAGTATCAGGACCTCGTCGTCCTCCGCCTCGCCGTCGATGACGTTGCCGGCGGCGAAGCGGTAGGTCCGCAGGCTGACGTCGCGCAGGCCGGACACGTCATGGCCGACCTCGAGCGGCCGGGGCACCGGGCCTACGCCGGGCAGGTCGATGCGCCGCGCCGGATCGGGGCGGACGTGAACGCTCACCCGAGCCTCGGCAATGGTACGGAGATCACAGGTCGGTCACGGCGCCGGTCGACGCGCTCGAGACGACCTTGGCGTACTTGGCGAGCACGCCTTGGGTGTAGCGCGGGGGCGGCGGGCTCCACGCCTGGCGCCTGCGCTCGATCTCGTCCGGGTCGACCTCGAGGTCGAGTCGCTGGTTGTCAGCGTCGATGGTGATGTCGTCGCCCTCGTGAATCAGCGCTAGGAGGCCTCCGACCTGCGCCTCCGGCGCCACGTGGCCTACGACCATTCCGTAGGTCGCGCCGGAGAAGCGGCCGTCGGTGATGAGGCCCACCGCGTCGCCGAGCCCCTTGCCCACCAGCGCGGCCGTGGGGGAGAGCATCTCGCGCATGCCGGGACCGCCGCGCGGCCCCTCGTAGCGGATCACGACGATGTCGCCGGCGCGGATCTGGTCGCCGATGATCGCCGCCATCGCCTCCTCCTCCGACTCGTAGACGCGCGCCGGCCCGGTGATCTTGAACTGCTTGACGCCGCTGACCTTCGCGACGGCGCCCTCCGGCGCCAGGTTCCCCTTGAGGATGACGAGGTGGCCGCGCGGGTAGACCGGCTCGTCGAAGGGGCGGACGACGTCCTGTCCCGCCGGCGGCGTCGAGGGGACGTTGGCGAGGTTCTCGGCGACGGTCTTGCCGGTGACGGTCAGGCAGTCGCCGTGCAGCAGCCCGCGCTCCAGGAGCATGTTCATGATCAGCGGGATGCCGCCGACCCGATGCAGGTCGGTGGCGACGTACTTGCCGGACGGCATCATGTCGGCCAGGTGAGGGACGCGCTCCCTGGCGCGGTCGAAGTCGTCGATGGTCAGCTCGACGCCCACGGCGCGGGCGATGGCGAGGAAGTGCAGTACGGCGTTGGTCGAGCCGCCTATGGCCATCACGACGTTCATCCCGTTCTCGAACGCCTCGCGCGTCAGGATCTTCCTGGGGGTTATGTCGTGCTCGATAAGGCCGAGGAGGGCGTCGCCGGCCTGCTCGGCTGCTACGCGGGTCTCGTCGTCCTCGGCGGCCATCGTCGAGGAGTACGGCAGGCTCATGCCCATCGCCTCGAAGGCGCTCGACATCGTGTTCGCCGTGTACATGCCGCCGCAGGAGCCCTTGCCGGGGCAGGCGTGGCGCTCGATCTGCTCAAAGGTCTCGAGCGGTATCCGCCCGGCGGAGTACTGACCGACGGCCTCGAACACGCTGACGATGTTGATGTCGCGGCCGTCGACCCTACCCGGCTTGATGGTGCCGCCGTAGACGAACAGCGAAGGGATGTCGAGCCTGGCCATCGCGATCATGGCCCCCGGCATGTTCTTGTCGCAGCCGCCCACGGCGATAAGGCCGTCGTACGACAGCCCGCGGCAGACGGTCTCGATGCTGTCGGCGATCACCTCGCGGCTGACCAGCGAGCACTTCATGCCTTCCGTGCCCATCGAGATGGCGTCCGAGATGGTGATGGTGCCGAAGGTCCGCGGCATGCCGCCGGCTCGGTAGACGCCGCCGGCGGCGGCGCGGGCCAGGACGTCGAGGCCGGCGTTGCAGGGTGTCAGGTCTGAGTGGCCGTTGGCCAGCCCGATGATCGGCTTCCCGAAGTCCTCGTCGGTGAAGCCGACGGCCCGCAGCATCGAGCGGTTCGGGGCCCGGTGATCGCCCTCGGTGGTGATGGCGCTGCGCCTGTTCAGGCCCGTGCGCCGCACCGGCACGCGGTCGATGCCGGCCGCTGCCGGCTCGCTGGGCCGCTCGCTTACCGCGGTTGGCTTCCCACCTGACTTCATCAGCTCTCCTCCTCGAGACCTCTGGTCGAGGCCCCTGCGCAGCTACCTCGCCCCGTCACCTCAGGCCGCGAACTGCGGCAGGTGATCCCGATGCGCCTCGATCAGATCGGTCGCGAGACTCTCGGCGGCGCCTCGGTCCGTCACCGCGCCGTCGGCCAGCAGCGCCTCGACGAACAGGGGCTTGCTGCCCTGAAGCGCTGCCGCGACGGTCAGCTCGATACCGGCGAGTTTCTTGGCGAGCATCGCTGCCAGGACGTCTGGTAGCGGTCCGTGGTGAAGCTGCCTGAACCCGGAGGCCGTGGCGGCCGCCGGCATCTCGAGGACGGCGTCGGCGGGCAGGTTCGGCACCGAGCCCTGGTTGGGCAGGTTGACCGAGAAGACGGCTCTGCGGTCTCTCAGGCGCGAGTCGATGATGTCGAGCAGCTCCTCGTGCTCGCCGGGGACCTGGTCGAAGAAGTCGTCGGGCAGCGGGTCCTTGGAGCGCGCCAGGCGCGCCATCTCGTCGAACATCTCGTCGCCTTGGGCGATGCGCAGGTCGATGGGGAACGCGTCTACGCCCAGCTTCTTGCCGAAGTAGCTGCCGCCGGGGAAGCGTTCGGGGAAGAACTCGCTGGCGTGCCGGTCGAGCATCACGGGGAAGGCGCCGTAGGTCTCGAAGAAGCCCCAGGCGAACGGGTCGTCCGAGTAGCGCGGCGGCCGGTCCGTCACCAGGTTCGGGAACACGCTCTTGGCCGCGATCTCGGCAGCCAGGCTGCCTCGCTGCTCGTCGAGCTTGGCGCGAACCAGCGGCCAGGTGTCCTGCCCGCGGTGGCGGAGGTCGAGGTAGAAGGTCAGGTGGTTGAGGCCGATGCCGTAAGACGTGATGGTACCGGGTTCGACGCCGAGGAAGCTCGGCATGTAGACGTGGTTGACGTGGTGCACGCCGTGGCACAGGCCGACCACCGGCACGCCGGTCGCCTGCCTGACCGCGCGGCAGACTGCCGTCATGGGGTTGGAGTAGTTGTAGAAGTCGGCTTCGGGGCAGAGCTCGCGAACGTCCCTGGCGATGTCGAGCATCGGCGGGATCATCCTCAGCGCCCTCGAGATGCCGCCGGGCATGACCGTGTCGCCGACCGGCTGGAAGATGCCGTGTTGCCGTGGGATGCGGACGTCGGCCTCCCAGCCGCGCCTGCCGCCCACCGCGATGGTGGTGACCACCGTGCCGGCGCCCCTGAGGACCTCGCGCCTGTTGGTCGTCGTCGTGACGGGGATGTCGGCGCCGCGGGCGCCGATCATCTTCTCGACCAGGAGGCCGACTAGCTCGAGCACCTCCGGATCGATGTCGACGAGCGCCAGCTCCCAGCGGCTGGGGTCGTCGCTCAGGATCAGGTCGGCCACCAACCTCTGAGTGAACACCGTGCTTCCGGCTCCGATGAGCACCAGCTTGTGTCGCGCCATCCTGTCGGGAACCTCTCCTCTGACAGCGTCCGCCTGGACGGAGGTCGAGCTGCTAGCTGGCGCCCAGCATACCATCGGAACGAGCATCTAGCAACACATCTAGGCGCGATTTTGCTCGTTTTGGACCTACCGTCTCGCGTTCTTGCATAGCCTGTGGCATAGTTGAGAGTCGCATGATCAAGGTGGAGCGTCACGACACGATCCTGGCGGAGCTCGCCAAGCGCGGCGCCATCAGCGTGCAGGAGCTCGCAGGCATGCTCAAGGTCTCCGAGGCGACCGTGCGGCGCGACCTCAACTTCCTCGACGAGCGCAAGCTGGTGATGCGCACGCACGGCGGCGTCACGCTCGCCGACAACGACGACGAGCTTCCCTACCACTCGAAGCTGACCGCCTTCCTGGCCGAGAAGCGGCGCATCGGCGCGATGGTCGCCTCGATGCTGCAGCCCAACCAGGTCGTCGGCTGCACTGGGGGCACGACGATCGCGCAGGTCGTCAAGGCGCTGCGCTCCAGGCCGGTGCGGCCGCTGAGGATCGTGACCAACGCCGTGAACGTCGCCACCGAGCTCGCTGGCGCGGCCGACATCGAGGTCATGGTCACCGGCGGGCTGCTGCGCGAGCGCACCTACGAGCTGATCGGGCACGTGGCCGAGCGGACGCTCGACGACGTGCTGCTCGACA
Source organism: uncultured bacterium (assembly GCA_964473205.1). Classification (GTDB taxonomy): domain Bacteria; phylum Deinococcota; class Deinococci; order Deinococcales; family Trueperaceae; genus CAYMRL01. The sequence goes on from CAYYOK010000001.1 coordinate 145,943, forward strand.
TCGCCCTGGTAGGCATCGACGGCCTGACGATCAAGCACGGCCTGACCACGTACAACAGCTCCGAGGCCTACGTGACTCGCCGCCTCACCGAGCGCGCCAAGGAGGTGTGGGCCGTGGCGGACCACCGCAAGCTGAACCAGGCGCGCCCCGCGATCATCGCTCCGATAAGCTCGCTGCAGCGCCTGATAACCGACTCAGACGCTCCGCCTGAAGCTGTCGCCGAGCTGCGCGCCCACGGCATCGACGTCGTGCTGGCTTAGCCGGATCTGCGAGCGGACGTGGCTCCCCAGGCCGAGACCTTGCAGCTCCCCGCCGAGGGTCTGGGCGAGGACGAGCGCTACCGCCTCATCAGCAGCATCGTCGTTCCGCGCCCCGTGGCTTGGATAGCCACGCTCTCGCCGTCGGGCGCCGTCAACCTCGCGCCGTTCAGCTTCTTCAACGTCGTCAGCGCGGATCCGCCGGTGTTGATGGTCTCGATCTCCGGCCGAGACGGTGGTGGCAGCAAGGACACCCTCGCCAACCTGCTGCGGACCTCTGAGTGCGTCGTTCATGCGGTCGAGGAGCCGCTGGTCGCAGCGGCCGTGCTCAGCGCGGCGCCGTTCCCGCCCGAGGTGAGCGAGGCCGAGGTCCTGCGCGCCGAGCTGGGGGTGGAGCTGGAGCCGGGCGTGAGCGTGGCCGTGCCGCACATCGGAGGCGTCGGCGCCGCGATGGAGTGCTGCCTTCGCGACAGGCTGTCCATCGGCGACAACGCCATCCTGCTCCTCGACGTGACGCTCTTCCTGGTGCGAGCCGACGTCCTGGGCCGAGGGAGCTCGGTCTCCGGGCGCCTGCGCAACGTCGGGCGCATGGCCAGCCCGGCGTTCTGCCGGACCACCGACTCCTTCGAGCTGCCCGTCCCTGACCTGCCTGCCGAGCTGCCCTCACGGCTGCTCAGTGAGCGGCGGCGGCGCGAAGGACCCTAGACGCCCGCTGCTCCGCCCGTCATCAGGCGCCGAGCCTGCGCCAGATCGCGGAGCCCTTCGGTGCCCCCGACGGCTCCAGCCGCGATGGCGCCGCAGGCGTTGCCCAGCCTCAGGCGCTCGATCTCGTCCAGCCCTGCCAGCGCCCCGAACAGGTAGCCGGCGTCGAAGGAGTCGCCGGCTCCCGTGGTGTCGACGACGCTGACCGGGAAGGCGGGGCAGTCGATCCTGCCGGAGCTGGAGTAGCTGCTCGAGCCCTCGCCCGAGCGCTTGACCACCACCTTCCCGACCCCGAGGCCGAGGGCCCAGGCGGCGGCTTCGTCGAGGTTCGCGGTGCGCGCGAGGGCTCGCAGCTCGACCTCGTTGGGCAGGAAGTAGTCGACCTGCGCGAGGACCGGCGCCAGCAGGCTCAGGTCCCAGCGCTCGCGCGGGTCGTAGCCGGTGTCCAGCGAGGTGGTCAACCCTCGAGCCCGCGCTTTCGACAGCAGCTCCGCGAGCCCGGGCTGGAGCGCGACTTGGAGGAAGAACGAGGCGACGTGAAGGTGCCTGGCTCTGCTCAGGGCCTCGGCCGGCACGTCGTCGACCGCCAGGCGTGCCATGGCGCCCGGATGGCTCACCAGCAGCCGGTCCGCCGGGTACGTCAACGAGACGGTGACGCCGGTGGCGACCTGCTCGTCCACCTTCAGGTAGCCGGTGTCGACCCCCTCCCGCTCGAGGAAGGCGCGGCAGAACCGGCCGAACTCGTCGTCGCCCGTCCTGGCCACCAGCGCCGTCGCCAAGCCGAGGCGCCTGAGGGCGACGGCGCAGATGGCCGTGGAGCTGCCGAGGGTCATCCTGAACTCGCCCGCCTCCTGCTCGGTGCCGAGGACCGGCCCGGCGGCGGCGACGCGCGCCATGATCAGGTCGGGGTTCAGCTCGCCGACGGCGAGGACGTCGAGGGGCGGCCCGCTCACTGCCTCAGAGTAGTACCACCGAGCTGAGGTTCTGCGACACGTCGGGATCCTTGCCGTTCTTCATCGCCACCTCGAAGGCCAGGAGCTGGACCGGCAGCAGGTAGAGCAGCAGGCGCTCCTCGGGGCTGAGGCCCGAGCGCAGGTCGATCCTCAGGTCGGCGTGCTCCTGGTACCCAGAGGTCTCCTCCCCGATCACCAAGGTCGCGGCGCCCTGCGCCTTCATGTCGCGTATCAGGTCGGGTCCGAAGCGCTCGTCGCCCTCGAGGCTGAAGTAGGTGATCAGGGTGCCTTCGCCCGCCGTCGACTTCGGGCCGTGGCGGTACTCGAGCGAGTGGTACGCCTCGCTGGTCGTTATCGCCATCTCCTGGATCTTGAGGGCGGCCTCGCGCGTGAACGGGTAGGTGACGCCCGAGCCGAGGAACACGAAGCGGCCGAGATCGCGGCGGCGCACCAGCTCGGCCAACGGCTGGCGGTGCTCGGCCAGCAGCCTCGTGCCCAGGTCGGGAAGGCGGTCGAGCCCGGCGACCTGCCCGCCGCCGCGCAGCGCGATGAAGCGCTGCAGCCCCAGGAACATCGAGGTGAAGGAGCGCAGCATGACGAGGCCGTCCTCCCGACCTTCGTGCGCGATCAGGACGTGGTCGCTGCGCCGAGCCAGCGAGCTGCTCGGCTCACAGGTCACCGCCAGCAGGGGTATCTCCCTGGTCTTGAGAGCGTCGGCCACCAGCAGCACCTCGGTCGACTCGCCCGACCTGGAGATGCCGACCGCGGCCTTGGTGGCGGGACCATCCAGGTAGCTACCGGGCGTCAGCACCAGCTCACAGGAGGGAAGCGCTCTGACCCTCACTCCCAACTGCTGCTCGACCAACCACGCCAAGCCCATCGCGAGGTAGTACGAGGAGCCCGATCCGAAGAGGATCACCTCGTCGAAACCCGCGAGGTCGAGCGGCAGGCTGTCGCCCTGCTGCGCCAAGCGGTCGAGCAGGTCGCGCCAGCTGCGCGGCTGGGACATCAGCTCCCTGAGCGTCGTCGCGCCTTGGTTCATCGGCTCACTCCCTTCGACCTCGCGGCGTCTGGGTTGACGGCGTCCTCGGGAACCTCGCCCGCCAGCACACGCAACGCGTTGCGCGCGGCTCGAGCCGCGGCGTTCACCATCGCTCGTCCGGTCAGCCCGGCCTGGTGGGGGGTGACGACGATGTTGTCGAGCTCGAACAACGGGCTGGCGTGAAGCGGCTCGACGTCGAACACGTCGATGCCCGCGCCGGCGATCCAGCCCTCCCGCAGCGCCCGGTGCAGCGCGGCCTCGTCGACCATCTCGCCGCGCGCCACGTTGACGAAGTGCGCGCTCGGCTTCATGCGCCTCAGCTCGCGCTCTGTGATCATGCCGCGGGTCTGAGGCGTCAGGGAGGCCGTCAGCGCGACGATGTCCGAGCGCTCCAGCAGCGCGTCCAGGTCGACGTAGTCGATGCCGAGCCGAGCGCCGAGGGCGTGGTCGGGGGTGCGCGTGTTGACCAGGAGCTTCATGTCGAAGCCGACGGCCCTACGCGCCAGCGCCCGCCCTATCTGACCGAGGCCGATGATGCCCAGGGTCGCGCCGGTGACGTCGCCGCTCTTGCCCGTCTCGCTGGCCCATTTGCCTAGGCGGATGGCCTTGTCGCCCCGCACGATCTGCCTGGTGGTGGCGAGGATCAGCCCCATGGCCAGGTCGGCGCACTGCTCGCCGTTCACGCCGCGCACGTTGGTCACCAGCACGCCGCGCTCCGTGGCCAGGTCGAGGTCCACGTTGTCGGTGCCCGAGGTGTGCAGCGCGATGACGCGAGCCCTGGGCAGCGCGTCCAGAGCCGCCCTGTCGATCCGCATGACGCGGCCCATGACCAACGCTTCGGCCTCCGCCGGCGGCACCTTCACCGAGCGTGGGTCGATGTCTTGCGGCCTGGTGAGGTACGGCACGAAGTCGACCTCGTGGTCGGTGGAGGTCAGGATCTCCACCGCTTCGGGAAGGTCGTGGAAGCTGTCGGATACGACTAGGATCTTGCTGGGCTTGTAACTAGGCAACATCGGGACCCTTCGCCGGAGACGCTAGCCGTGCCATAGGTCAAGCACGGCCAGTATAGTGACGGAACGAGAAAAAAGCAACAGAAAGGTGCTTGAAAATGCGCATTTCGAACAGTTGCCTCGGGCGAACGGTCGCAGCGCGGACGCGAGCGTGATCGTCACCCTGACCCCGAACCCGGCCATCGACCGCACCTTGGGGCTGCGCTCGCCACTGGTGCCGGGGCGGCTTCACCGGGTGGAGCGCCTGAGGGAGCTGCCGGGAGGGAAGGGGCTCAACCTGGCCAGGATGGTGGCGACGCTGGGCGGCGCCTGCGTTCCGGCCGGCTTCCTCGCCGGCTGGAACGGCCGGAAGTTCCGCGCCCTGCTCGAGTCCGACGGCCGGCTGCCCCCTGGGGTCTTCGTCGAGGTCGAGGGCGAGACGCGCGAGTGCCAGATCCTGCTGGACGACGCCGCGAGCCACCCGACCGAGGTGAACGAGGCAGGTCCGGAGGTCTCGCTGCCTCGCTGGCTGGAGCTGCTCGACCTGCTACCGCAGGGCCGCGTCGTGCTCAGCGGCAGCCTGCCGCCCGCCACGCCGCCGGAGGTGTTCGCGGAGGTCCTGACGCACCTTCCCGACGGCGCCGTGATCGATACCAGCGGTGCGTACCTGAGGGTCGCCCTGGAACGAGGCGTGGCGCTGGTCAAGCCCAACAAGCACGAGCTGGCCGAGCTGACCGGCGTACAGGACCCGGGCGTCGACGTCGCCATCGGCGTCTACCGGCGCTACCGAACGCCCGTGCTCTACACCATGGGCAGCGGCGGCGCCGCCCTGATAGGCGAGCGGGTGCACGTCGCAACCGCGCCCAGCCTCAGGAGCCCGAACCCCGTCGGCTCTGGCGATGCGCTCCTCGGCGCCTACCTGTGGGCGCTAGAGGAGGGCAAGGAGCCGGCCGAGGCGCTGAGCCTCGGCGTCGCGGCGGGAGCGGAGAACGCCAGGTGCGGCGGCACGGGCGTGACGCGGGAAGGCGTGATGGCGATGGCGCGGCAGGTGAAGGTCGAGAGGCTGCGCTAGGCTCGGCGAGCCGCTCAGCTAGGTCGCGAATCGTTCGGGTAGACCAGCCCGATCTGCCGCCTCACCTCGTCGAGCAGCCGCATGGTCAGAAGCGTGTCGTCCAGAGGCATCAGCGGGCACTCGGTGAGCCCTGCTTGCACGCAGCGGGTGACCTCGCGGATCTGGTAGGCGTAGGGCGGTCCGGTGAAAGGGAGAGGCTCGTGGCGGCTCGACGTCTGGCCGGTGCCGACGGTGCCGCTGGTGGCCGACACGCTGAGGCCCTCTGGCCGCGTGAGCGGCACTTCGGTGACGATGGTGCCTCCGGTGCCGCAGATGCGGGCCTGACGTGTGGACTGCGAGACGAACGAGACCAGGACCTGCGCCTGCCTGCCGTCCTCGTAGCCGAGCTGCAGCGCGACGGTCTCGTCGACCCCGTCGCGGTTCAGCTTGCCGGCTGCCTGCACGGTGGCAGGGAACCCGAGCGTGCCGATCACCCAGGTCAGCGGGTAGACGGCGAGGTCGAGGAGAGCGCCGCCGCCGTCGACCTTGGCCCACAGACGGCTGCGCGGGTCGTCGGCGGCGATGAACGCCAGGTCGGCCTGCACCAGCCTTACCTCGCCGATCTCGCCGGACGCGGCGATCTCCAGCATGCGCCGGTAGGCGGGCAGGAAGCGCGTCCAGACGGCCTCCATCAGGAACAGGCCGCGGCTCCTCGCGGTCGTGATGAGGTCCTCGGCCTCCCAGGCCGTGACGGTGAACGACTTCTCGACCAGGACGTGCTTGCCGCCCTCGAGCAGCGCCTTTGTCACGGTGTGATGCTGGCCGTGAGGCGTGGCGACGTAGACGACCTCGACGTCGGGGTCTTCCGCGAGGCGCTGATAGCCGGGAACGCCGCCCGCGTCGCCGTAGCTGCGCTCGAAGCCGAGCTCGGCGGCGAAGGCTGCCGCCCGGTCGGCGTCGCGCGAGCTGACCGCCAGCAGCCTCGCGTCCTCCAGAGCGCCGATCTCGCCTCCGACGTGCCTGGCGATGCTGCCGGTCGAGACTACGCCCCAGTTGAGGGTCCTGCCGGTGGCGGCTAGCTGGTCTTTCGGCGCTTCTGTCGGCATCCGGCATGCTAGCGCGTGCTGCGGATCCTCGCCAACAGCGGGGCGGCTCGGAGGCGCGTCCACGCGCCGCGGAAGTTCGGAGCGGCGCCTTTGCGCCTCGCCTTGTTGACATTCATAAAGAGTCATTTATATGATTCGCGGGCGCCATGAGCCTCGACCAGGTCTTCCACGCCCTCTCCGACCCGACGAGACGCGCCATCCTGGAGCGCCTCGCGGCAGGCGAGTCGACGGTGGGGGAGCTGGCCCGGCCGTTCGCGATCACGCAGCCGGCGATCAGCCACCACCTCAAGGTGCTGGCCAGCGCCGGCCTCGTCGTGATGACAAGGGACGGGCGCGTGACGCGCTGCCGGCTCGAGCCGGCGCGCCTGCGCGACGCCGGAGCTTGGGCGGCCAAGGTCGAGGGCTTCTGGACCGAGCGCGTGGCGCGTCTGAGGGGCGCGCTGGAGCGGCTAGCGAGTGACACGAGTCACAACGGAGAGGGAGGCAAGCGATGAGCCAAGAGGCGAACAGGGTCGTGCATTTCGAGGTCCGCGTCGACGACATCGACCGCGCCACCGCCTTCTACAACGCCGCGTTCGGCTGGAACGCGCAGGACTGGGGCGGAGACCCGCCCTACCGCTTCCTGCTCACCGGCCCTCAGGAGCGAGAGGGCATCCACGGCGCCGTGGTCGTAAGAGAAGCAGGCGCCGCCCCGGTCGAGCTCACCGTCGAGGTCGACTCCATGGAGGCGGCGGTCAAGCGGGTGGCCGACGCTGGCGGGCAGGTGCTCTCGCACGGCCACGCGATACCCGGCGTTGGGATCTTCGGGCACGTCACGGACAGCGAGGGCAACCGCTTCACGCTGATCCAGCGACTCGGCGAAGGTGGCTGAGCCGGGCCCACCCAGCGTCCGGCTGGAGTTCATGCTAGCCGCCGGTATCGAGACCGTCTTCCGCGCCTGGACCGACGAGGCAGTGCTCAGGCAGTGGTTCGGCCCGACCGAGGGCAGCGAGGCCGATGTCGAGCTCGACCTGCGCGTGGGCGGTAAGTACCGCATCACCATGGGAAGCCGCACCACGCGCGGCGAGTACCTGGAGATCGAGCCGCCGACGCGGCTCGTCTTCACCTGGACCTGGGACGACGACCCCGAGGTCGAGACGCAGGTGACAGTCGACTTGGAGGCTGCCGGTGACGAGACACGGATGACCTTGCAGCACGAACGCCTGCCCCTCGAGGTCGACTGCCTGGGCTTCGAGACGGGCTGGCGTAGGAGCATCGGCCGGCTCGAGAAGCTGCTCGCGACGAGCTAGCGGCTGGGCTACGGGTTGGGTTACCGGCTGCGGCCTGCTGGCAGGCGCCCCAGCGGCAGAAACCGATCTCGCCTCCCATGCGTTTATCCGGGAAAGGAGGCAAGATCCTCATGGACAAGCTCAGCCGGATCGCTCTCGCCCTGACCTTGGCTCTCGCCTTGGCCGCCTGCCAAGCCCCCGTGGAGGAGGAACCTACTCCGATCGTCGTCAACCTGAGCCTCAGCGGTGACCAGGAGGTGCCCCCGACCGAGACCGCTGCGGCCGGCGAGGCTACCGTCACCGTGACCGGCAGCCAGATGGTCGTCGACGGCAGCTGGGAAGGCTTCGCCGCCACCTTGGCTCATGTGCACGGACCGGCCGCGGCGGGCGCCAATGCCGGCGTCGTGTTCACCCTGACCTTCGACAACCCCGCGGGGACCTTCGGCGGCACCTTCGAGATGAACGCGACGCAGCTCTCCGATTTCGAGCATGGGCTGCTCTACATCAACGTCCACTCGGCCGCCTATCCAGCCGGCGAGATCCGAGGCCAGATCGTGCCAGAAGGGATGGATCACTAGGCACCTGAGCCACGCCTGGGAAGATCGCTCGGATCTACGAGGCCGGGTCACGGGCGGGCGGGGGCGACTGCCGACGGGTGATATCCTCGCCGGACTGTACGCGCGTGCCGCACGCGCCGCTTGCCGTGTGCCGCCCGAGGCGCACCGCAACGAAGGACGGTCCCCGAGCGATGAAGCTTCACGAAGTCCGCACCTACAAGTCTGCTGAGCACCTGCCGAGGGAGCAGCAGCTCGCGTGGAAGATGGCGGCCGTCGCCACCGACCCGGTCCCCGTCGACGGCGAGGTCGCCGAGATGATCGGCAACCGCGTGGTGGACAACGCCGCCGTGGCCGTGGCCTCGTTGGCGCGCCGCCCCGTGCGCACCGCGCGGGCTCAGGCGTTGGCGCACCCGCGCCAGCCCGGCGCGGCCGTGTTCGGCGTCGCCAACTCGCGCACCTTCTCGCCGGAGTGGGTCGCCTGGGCCAACGGTGTGGCCGTGCGCGAGCTCGACTTCCACGACACCTTCCTGGCCGCCGACTACTCCCATCCGGGCGACAACATCCCCGCGATCCTGGCCGTGGCCCAGACCAAGGGGCTCGGCGGCGAGGCGCTGACACGCGGCATCGCGGCCGGCTACGAGCTGCAGGTCGACCTCGTCAAGGGCATCTGCCTGCACGAGCACAAGATCGACCACATCGCTCACCTGGGACCCTCGGCTGCCGGGGGCATCGCCGCCCTCCTAGGCCTCCCGACCGAGGTGGCCTACCAGGCGATCCAGCAGGCGCTGCATGTCACCACCACGACGCGGCAGTCGCGCAAGGGCGAGATCTCCAGCTGGAAGGCGTTCGCACCCGCATTTGCGGGCAAGATGGCCGTCGAGGCCGTCGACCGCGTCATGCGCGGCGAGGGCGCCCCTTCGCCGGCTTACGAGGGCGAGGACGGCTTCATCGCCTGGCTGCTCTCGGGTCCTCAGGCCCGCTATCAGGTGCCGCTGCCCGAGCCGGGCGAGCCGAAGCGCGCGATCCTCGACACCTACACCAAGGAGCACTCGGCCGAGTACCAGAGCCAGGCGCTCATCGACCTGGCCAGGCGCATGGGCTCGCGGATAGCCGATTTCGACGCGGTCGAGTCGGTGGTGATCCACACCAGCCACCACACCCACTACGTCATCGGTACCGGCGCCAACGACCCGCAGAAGCTCGACCCCGAGGCCAGCCGCGAGACCTTGGACCACTCGATCATGTACATCTTCGCGGTCGCGCTGCAGGACCGCGGTTGGCACCACGAGCGGAGCTACGCGCCCGAGCGCGCCAGGCGACCCGACACCGTCGCGCTGTGGCGCAAGGTCAGCACGCTCGAGGACCCCGAGTGGACGAGGCGCTACCACTCGACCGACCCGAACGAGAAGGCTTTCGGCGGCCGCGTCGTGATCACGCTGAAGGACGGCTCCAAGGTCGAGGACGAGATCGCGGTGGCCGATGCCCACCCGCTCGGCGCCAGGCCGTTCGAGCGCGCGCAATACGTCGAGAAGTTCAGGACCTTGGCCGACGGCATCGTCGACAGCGAGGAGCAGGAGCGGTTCCTCGCCCTGACCGCGCGCATCGCCGACCTGAGCCCGGCCGAGGTGCGCGAGCTCAACGTGGTCGTGGAGCCGAGCCATCTGGGCGCGGAGGCGCCCGAAGGCATCTTCTGAGCGAGGGGTCGCGGCTGTCTGAACGGCCGACCGCGACACGCGGTCGAGTGGGGCGAACTAGCGACGGTTTCGGGGCGAGCGCCTCGAACGGACGGAGGTAACCAGCGTGGTAGGCGACGGAGAAACCAAAGACACCAAAGGCACGGCCGGCGCGGCTCCGGAGGCCACCCAGCCGAAGGTCAAGAAGTCCGTGGCCCTCTCGGGCGTCGCGGCCGGCAACACGGCGCTGAGCACCGTCGGGCAGAGCGGCGACGACCTTCATTACCGCGGCTACGACATCCGCGACCTCGCCGCGAACTGCGAGTACGAGGAGGTAGCGCACCTGCTGATCCACGGCGAGCTGCCCAACGCCGCTCAGCTGGCCGCGTACAAGGCGAAGCTGCGCACCCTGCGCGGCCTGCCGCCGCTCGTCAAGCAGGTGCTGGAGGCGACGCCGGCGGCCGCCCACCCGATGGACGTGCTGAGAAGCGGCGTCTCGGCGCTGGGCGCCACGCTGCCCGAGGCCGCCGACCACAACGAGCCCGGCGCGCGCGACATCGGCGACAGGCTGATCGCCTCGACGGCCTCGATGCTGCTCTACTGGTACCACTACGCCGTCAACGGCCGCCGCATCGAGGTCGAGACCGACGACGACAGCATCGGCGGCCACTTCCTGCGCCTGCTGCACGGCCGCGAGCCCAAGAAGAGCTACATCGAGGCGATGCACGTCACGCAGATCCTCTACGCCGAGCACGAGTTCAACGCCTCGACCTTCACCTGCCGCATGATCGCCGGCACCGGCTCCGACGTGTTCTCGGCCGTGTGCGGCGGCATCGGCGCGCTCAAGGGCCCCAAGCACGGCGGCGCCAACGAGGTCGCCTACGAGATCCAGCGGCGCTACTCGAGCCCGGATGCCGCCGAGGCCGACATCCGCGAGCGCGTGGCCAACAAAGAGGTCATCATCGGCTTCGGTCACCCGGTCTACACCGTTTCCGACCCTCGCAACGCGCTGATCAAGGGCGTCGCCAAGCGCCTGTCGGAGGAGGCCGGCGACATGTCGCTGTTCGACGTCGCCCAGCGCATCGACGAGACGATGGCAGACACCAAGCGCATGTTCCCGAACCTGGACTGGTACTGCGCGGTCGCGTACAACTTCATGGGCATCCCGACCGCGATGTTCACGCCGCTGTTCGTGGCCGCCCGCACCGCCGGCTGGGTGGCGCACGTGATCGAGCAGCGCCGCGACCGCACCATCATCAGGCCGTCGGCGAACTACATCGGCCCCGAAGACCGGCCGTTCGTGCCTCTGGCCAAGCGCTGATGCCGTACCTCCTCGCCGCCGACCTGCCCGACGCCACGCCGGGCGAGCGCTTCCGCGAGCTGCTGGCGAGACCCGGCATCCTCAGGCTGCCCGGAGCCCACAACGGCATGGCGGCGCTGCAGGCCAAGCGCGCCGGCTTCGACGGGCTCTACCTCTCCGGCGCTGCGATGAGCGCCTCGATGGGCCTGCCGGACCTCGGCATCATCACCGTCGAGGACGTCTCTTTCTTCATCAGGCAGGTGACGAGGGCGAGCGGGTTGCCGGTGCTGGTGGACGGCGACACCGGCTACGGCGAGGCCCTCAACGTCATGAACATGGTCCGCTGCTTCGAGGCGGCGGGCGCGGCAGCCGTCCACCTCGAAGACCAGGTCCTGCCGAAGAAGTGCGGCCACCTCAACGACAAGCGCCTGACGACGCCAGATGACATGGCGCTGAAGGTCGCGGCGGCGGTCAAGGCGCGGCGCGACCTCTTCATCGTCGCGCGCACCGATTCCGCCGCCAGCGAGGGCCTCGAAGGCGCGGTGGCAAGGGCCAAGCTCTACCTGGATGCGGGCGCCGACGCGATCTTCCCCGAGGCGCTGACCAGCGTCGAGATGCTCAGGCAGTTCGCCGAGGCCATGCCGGGCGTGCCGCTCCTCGCCAACATGACCGAGTTCGGCCGCACGCCGCAGCTCAGCGCCGACGAGTTCGAGGCGCTCGGCTACGCGATGATCATCTGGCCGGTGAGCTCGTTGCGCATGGCGAACAAGGCTCAGTCGGAGCTGTATGCGGCGCTGGCGCGCGACGGCTCGGCCGCGGCGGTGCTCGACCGCATGCAGACCAGAGCCGAGCTCTACGACCTGATCGACCTGGCCACCTACGAGGAGCTGGACGCGGCGATCGTCAAGACCGTGCTGCCCTGAGGCCGACTGCCGCCCGCGGCAGGCGGCGCGGCACGCGCACGGCTCCGTTGCCAAGGCCAACTACTGCTGGCCCACCCACTGCACCTCGGTGACCTGGGTGCCGACGCTGGCCGCCTGCACCCGGTATCGGGAGAAGGTCAGCAGGCCGGAGCCGAGATCGTAGTAGTTCTCGAGGTAGTCGGAGCTGCCTTGAACGACGACGACGCCGAGGTTGCCCGTGACGCCGGCGAAGTAGATCGTCTGCCCGGAGTACGGGTCCTGGTCCAGGACCTGCTGCGGCTGGAGCGAGCCGAACGCGCGAGGCGGGAACCACAGGCCATCCAGCAGGAGGCTGCTGTAGGCGCGCTGCGTGGTCGACTCCGATGGCGGCAGCCCGGCGGTAGTCGCGGACTGGACCACCTGCCTGCCGAGCAGCGCGCCGCCCACCTGCCTGTCGAGCACCTGGATGACCTGCATCCCCTGACCGCCGAGCCCGGGGAGACCGGTCGGGCTGCTGAGCTCGACGCGGCTCTCCCCCTGGTAGAAGTGCGCGCGGCCCGGGGTGGCCCAGGACGGCGGCGGCTCCGACGCCCAGGGAACGGCGACCTGCCTCACGCCCAGGAAGCGCCTGTGGGAGTACGCGACCGAGCCCTGGAAGTCGGTCACCTGCCCTCTGTCGTCGGTGATGCTGGTGCCCTGCGAGCTGTGCATCGTGCCGGAGAACAGCAGCAGGCCGCTGCCGAGGTCGTAAGTCTCGCTGACGTACGAGCCCGGCCCCGGGGTCGCGATCGACACCACGTTCAGCGTCTGGCCTCCGAAGACCGCGGTCGAGCGCGAGACGCGCGTGCGCCCGTCGAAGCCCGGCGTCAGCGTCGCCAGCGTGGACGGCGGTATCCAGTAGTCGCCCAGCCCGGAGGCGCTGCCCGTGACGACGTCGTTGCCAGAGGAGCGGAAGGCGCCGGCCTGCAGGTCGGTGTTGAGGAAGTAGCGCAGGTCGGCGACCAGGCCGTCCTGGCCCGCCGTCAGGACGTTGAGCTGGATCAGACCCACCCCGCCGCCGCCTCTGGTTCCCTCGATGCGGAAGCGCTGGTTGTCGCGCTCGAAGATGCCTTCCGGGTCGTTGACCATCCGGGCGCCGGAGATCTGCGAGTCGCCGGCCTCCCAGGTCAGCCGCCAGCCGACCTGCAGGAACTCGGGGATCTGAGCCGAGGCGAGGCTCGCCGTGAGGAGGAGCGCCAGCAACGCCGCGCGCGCCGCCAGGCGGCGCAGGGCCGCCAGGCGCGGCCGATACCCAGTTATCGCCATAGCGTGGAGGATAGCGCAGCGGGCGCGGGCTAGTTGGCGAAACGAGGGCGGACCTAAGGCAGCAGGCCTACCGAAACCGAAGCAGCTCCACCAGCGCCCGCGCCTCGCGCTTCACGGCGCTGAACCCGGGATCGCTGGCGTCGAGACGCGTCAGCGAGCCCCCGACCCCCGCCCCGATCGCGCCGGCGGCCAGGTACGGCGCGAGGTTGTGACTGCCGACGCCGCCGACCACGAGCAGCTCGAGATCGGGATAAGGGCCGAGAAGCGCCTTGACGTAGTCGGGGGAGACGTCGGTGACGGGGAAGAGCTTGATGAAGCGGGCCCCGGCGCCGCGCGCGCTGGCGATCTCGGTGGGCGTCAGCGCGCCGCAGAGGATGCCGAGGTCGTGCTGCAGCGCGAAGGCGATGACGTCGAGCGCCACGTGCGGGGTGACGAGGAACTCGGCGCCGGCCGCGAGCGCGCGCTCCGCCATGCCCGCATCCAAGATCGTGCCGGCTCCGACGAACGCCTTGCCTTTGGCGAAGCGCACCAGGCGCTCGACCTGGTCGAAGGCGTTCGGCGTGGAGCAAGCCACCTCGATGAGCCTCACGCCCGAGTCGAGCAGCGCGGCGATCATCCCCTCCAGACCTTCGTCGGGAACGCCGCGGAGCACCGCGACCAGGCGGTGCGTGGCGACCGCGTCCTCGAAAGCTCGTCTGCCGCTGTCGTTCTGCACGGCGGTAGAGTACGCCATGAAGGCTACTGCCAGCATCGAAGCGCCTCCACGCCTGCCGGTGGCGTCCTTGCGCGCCGACTTCCCGGCCCTGACGGCTGGCGCGCACGGCGCCCCCGGCGAGGCTTACTTCGACGGGCCGGGCGGCACGCAGACGCCTCGTCAGGTCGGCGAGGCTATCCTCGCGACCCTCACGCAGCCGCTCTCGAACCGCGGCCGCGCCTCTGCCAGCCAGCGCAACGCCGACGACGCCGTCGCCGCCTTCCGGGCAGCGATGGCGGACTACCTGGACGCCGATCCGGCCGGGGTGGTCCACGGCCGCAGCGCCACGCAGCTCACCTACGATCTCAGCCGGACCCTGTCGAAGTCATGGAGCCCTGGCGACGAGGTCGTCGTCTCGCGGCTCGACCACGACGCCAACATCAGGCCGTGGGTGCAGGCGGCGGAGGCGCGAGGCGCGGTGGTCAGGTGGCTCGACTTCGACCCGGAGACCGCCGAGATCGACCCCGCCAGCCTCGACGGCCTGCTGAGCGACAGGACGAGGCTGGTGGCGTTCACCGGCGCGTCGAACCTCCTCGGCACGATCCCTGAGGTCGCGCGACTGGCCTCCGCGGCGCGCGCGGCCGGCGCCCTGGTCTACCTCGACGCGGTGCACGCCGCCGCACACGACGCGCTTTCGCTGCGCGCGCTCGGCGTCGACTTCCTGGTGTGCTCGCCGTACAAGTTCCTCGGACCGCACTGCGGCGTGCTGGCGGCCGAGCCGGCCACGCTCGAGCAGCTGATGCCCGACAAGCTCAAGCCCGCCACCGACGCCGTGCCTGAGCGCTTCGAGCTCGGCACGCTGCCCTACGAGACCCTGGCGGGAGTGACGGCGGCCGTCGACTACCTGGCCGGGTTGGGCACACCCTCGGAGCCTTCACGTCGGCGGCGGCTGGAGGCGGCGTTCGAGACCATCGAAGAGCACGAGGACCGGCTGCGCCACCGCATCGAGTCGGCGCTCGAGGCTCTGCCCGGCGTGACCTGCTGGTCGAGGGCTAGACGCCGCACCCCCACGCTGCTGCTGACCTTCGCCGCACTCAGCGCCAAGGCCGTCTCGGAGGCTCTCCAGCGCGTAGGGGTCGTGGCGCCGGCAGGCAGCTTCTACGCTCTGGAGCCCTCGCTGCGGCTGGGGCTGGGAGAGGCCGGCGGGCTGCGAATCGGCTTGGCTCCTTACAACGACGACGAGGACGTCGACAGGCTTTTAGACGGTCTGCGGTCGGTGGTCCAGGGCTAGGTTCTCAGGCTCACGGCGGCCCAAGGAGCGTGTCGCGGCCCGTGCGGGCAAGACCAGCCAGGCTGCGGCAGGCCTCAGGCTCGCTCGCGCGCGCCGAGCCAGTCGTCGAGCAGCACCAGGTCCCGCTCGCTCAGCTCGTGCCCGCCAGGCAGGAGGTGCTCCTCGACCTCGGCGCCGCACGCCCGCAGATGAGGCGCGATCGTGCCGGCATGAGCCGCGTAGGGGTCGCGCTGTCCGCTCAGCACCAGCACGGCCACTCCCGCGAGGTCGGGGCTGGGCGGCTGCTCGAGCGCCATCACCGGTCGCAGGAGCGCCGCGCCGCCGAACGCGCCGGGCGCGCGCAGCAGCGTCGCCAGCGCGATGTTGGCGCCGTTGGAGTAGCCGAGCGCGATGAGCCGGCGGCCGTCGAAGCCGTAGCGCTCGGCCGCCGAGCGCGCGAAGACCGCGAGCGCGTCGGCCTCGGACGCCAGCTGCTCCTGGTCGTAGCTGACCGCGTCGAAGCGCCGGAAGAAGCGCGGGAAGCCCTCGTCGAGGGACCGGCCCCTCACGCCCAGCAGGCCGGCGTGCGGCGCGACCTGCCTGGCGAGGCCGAGAAGCTGGTGCTCGTCGCCGCCGGTGCCGTGGAGGAGGAGCAGTGTCGTCGCGCCGGGCCCGCCCTGGTAGAGGTGGTGCCAGCCGAGGCCGTGCGTGGGATCTCGCTGGGCCGGGTCTGCGTTCTGAGCGTCTGTCACGGCGTCCCTTCAGTCGATGGGCTTGAGGCCGGCCTCGATCGCCGCGCGGCGCGGCTCGAGGAACGGCGGCAGCACCAGGCTCTCGCCCAGGGTCGCGAGCGGCTCGTCGACGGCGAAGCCGGGCTCGTCGGTGGCGAGCTCGAAGAGGACGCCGTTCGGCTCGCGGAAGTAGAGGCTGCGGAACCAGAAGCGGTCGACGGGACCGCTGTTGGGGATGCGGAACTCCCCGAGGCGCTGCGACCACTCGTCGTACTCGGCGTAGGTCGCGACGCGGAACGCGACGTGGTGCACCCCGCCGGCGCCCTGCCTGGCGGGCGGCAAGCCCGGCCTGACCGCCACGTGCAGCTCCGCCTGAGGCCCGACCGTGCCCATCTGGAACACGTGCACCCGGCCATCGGACGCCTGCGGGTCGAGGTAGTCGCGCACCTCGGTCATGCTCATGACGCTCTCGAGCACGGCGCGCGTGGGACCTAGGTCGGGAACGGTCATGGTTATCGGGCCGAGCCCTCTGATCTGGTGCTCGGCGGGCACGGGGCTGGCCGGCCACGGCACGCTCTGGTCGCCAGTGCCGCCGTCGGCGACGATGGTGAGCCGCTGCCCCTCGCCGTCCTCGAAGTCGAGGTGCCGGCGACCGTCGCGCTCGCTGAGCTGCAGTGCGGCCACGCCCTTCTGCGCCAGGCGCTGCTGCCAGTAGTCGACACTGGTCTCGTCGAGCACGCGCAGCCCGGTGCGGGTCAGCGAGTTGTTGCCGCGCCGCTCGCGCGGGGCGGGCCAGTCGAAGAACGTCACGTCGTTGCCGGGCGTGCCGACATCGTCCGAGTAGAAGAGGTGGTAGGCGCTGACGTCGTCCTGGTTGACGCTGCGCTTGACCAGGCGCATCCCGAGGTCCTCGGTGAAGAAGCGCTTGTTCTCGCGGATGTCGGCCGAGATGGCCGTCAGGTGGTGGAAGCCGGACAGGCTGAGCGCCACTGGCAGTTACCTCCCTCGCCTCGCTGCAGCGGCGTGAGACCTCGCCACGGCGAGGCTTTACCTCGGCCGGGCGAGGCTCGACCCCGCTGAGGTGGGGCGTGCTCCTAGCCTAGCGTCCGTCGCCGGAACCGCTGTCGTCCAGTGGGTCGAGCGTGCCGAGCTCTGGCAGGAAGATCTCGACGAGCTCGATGGCGTCGACCGCCGCCGGTCCGAGCCCTGCCGGCGTGAAGGCGTCGGCGGCACCGTAGTCGACGTGGTAGCCGAGGTCGTGGAGCGCGCCGACCGTGACCTTCGACAGCTCCATGCCGCCGGAGGCCCAGCCGGTCATCAGCTCGCTGCCGAGCTCGTCCTCGTCCCAATGGGAGCACTTCGTGCCCGCGCCGCCGTCGGCCTCGACCGGCAGCGGGGGAGGCGCGCCCAGCGCCGTCCACTCGCTGACGGCGTTGACGCCTATGAACTCGATGGCCGACGAGGTGCTGCAGCTACCCTGGTCGAACTCGAGCAGGCCGTGGCGGCTCCAGCCCTGCTGGTTGAGGTCGAGGAGGTGGCCGATCTCGTGCAGGACGACGCCTAACAGCCTGCCCTGGTTCTCGAGCACCGCGACGTCGGCCGAGTCGAGCGTCATCTGGCCGACGGCGGGCAAGCCCAGGGCGCCGCTACGCCGGTAGCAGACGCCGGCCATGCCGAGCACCTTGCCGGGTCCGTCGATGGGCCTGATGGTCGCGAGGACCAGCAGGTCGTCGACGACGCCGGGCGTAATGAACGTCTCTTGCGAGCCGCAGGCGCTCACCTGCGGCTGCGACACCGCGACGTCGGGCAGGTCGCCGAGGATGACCTCCGACCACCGCGCGGCGGCGGCGAGAAAGATCTGCTGGCGCTCGGCGGTGAAGTCGGCACCGCTGAACAGCAGCGTGATCTGGAACTCGCCGGCAGGTCCGCCCGGCGCCTCGCAGGTCAGGGTCACGCGCGCCTCGAAGCTCGGTCGGGCTGGGTCGTTGGTGACGAAGACGAGGTCTCCGACCCGCGCCCCTGGCTCGCTGCCGCAGCCGGCGCTGACCGCGAACGTCGCGCTCGCGCCCGACTGAACCGTCGCCCCTGACGGGCTCACCGACAACCAGGCCGCGCTGCTGGCGACGGCCAGGCTCAGGTCGTGCCCGCCGGCGTTCGACACCTGCAGGGACGCGCCCACCGTCTGCTCGGTGCTGGCGCTGAGCTCCAGGCTGGCCGGCGACGGTCCGCTCGCGGCCGCTGGCGCCAGGTCGAGCCAGAAGCTGGCGAGGGCGCTGGCCGTCGCGCCGCGGTCGTCGGTCACGATCAGCCGCACGCTCTGCTCGCCCGGCTGAGCGAGCGGCACGCTGGCGAGCTGCCCACCGTGATGCGAGCCGTTGACCGACCAGAGGTACGAGACGATGTCGCCGTCGGGGTCGAAGCTGCCCGAGGCGTCCAGCTCGAGCGTCGTCGGGGCCTCGGCCGAGGTCAGCGAGTAGCTGAACGCGGCCTGCGGAGGTTGGTTGTGCATGAGGTTGCCGCAGCCGGAGAGGAGGAGGCATAGCGCCAGCGCCACCGCGCAGCCGGAGAGCGCTCGGGGTCGCGGTGTCGTGCGGGTGGCCGACATCGTGACGCAGCTTAGGGTGTGCCGCACGGGTGCCGCGGGGCGCTCTTCACCTAAGCCCTTCGGCACGAGCCGTTCATCCGTTCGACGGATGCCACCGCCCGGAGAGCGCACCTATCGTGGTCGCAGAAGGCCGGGCGCGTTGCCGGGCCGGAAGGGAACGAGATGAGCGACGACATGAGAGGCGCCACCGCCGGCGGCACGCCGGCCACGAACGAAGCCCCACGCCCGAACGACTTCGCCGGCAGCGAGGCCAAGGTGGGCGAGGGCCGCAAGCTGAAGGAAGAGTTCCGCGTCTCGGGCGAAGCCGTGCTGTCGAAGGTCAAGGAGCTGGTGCGCGAGGGCAACGTCCGCCGCATCACGATCAAGAACGACGACGGCCGCACGCTGATAGAGATCCCTCTGACCTTAGGCGTCATCGGGACCGTGCTGCTGCCGGTGTGGGCCGCCATCGGCGCCATCGCTGCGCTGGCCGCGAACCTCACCATCGCTGTCGAGCGCGTCGAAGCCGCTCCGGACGCCGCCACTCAGGCGCCGCAGGCGCCAGACGCCCCCACTCACGGGATCGTCCCGAGCGAGAGCCAAGACCGCAGCGCCTGATCCACAGGCCATCGACCATGAGCCGCGCAGGCCCGGCCGCGCGGCTCATCTCCGTGGTGCGTAGAGGGTTGCGCCTAGGTTGCGCCCATGTTGCCGACCCCGCGCCGGCTCCCTGGCAGGAGCCTGCGGTTAGCCGGCGGTTAGACTCGCAGGCGTGACGACGCCTTCAGCCACATCGGCCACCGGCCTTGCGCTCGAGCTCTCGGGCGTGACCGTCAGGCTCGGTGGCGTCGCGATAGTCGAGGACTTCGATCTCGCCGTCGCGGGCGGCGACCTGGTGCTGCTGACCGGACCCAACGGCGCCGGCAAGAGCACGCTGCTCAGAGCCGTGGCCGGCCTGCTGCCTTACTCGGGCGACATCGAGGTTATGGGCCGCTACCCGAACTCGCCGGCGGCTCGCTCGCGTGCCGTGTTCGTCCCGGACGAGCCTGCGCTGTACGAGGACCTGACCCTGGCCGAGCACGCGCGGTTCACCGCGATCCTGTACGGCCGCCCCGAATCGGACGAGCGCTGCCGCGGCTGGCTCGAGCGCTTCGGCCTCGGCGCGAAGCTCGACGAGTTCCCCGGCACGCACTCCCGCGGGATGCGTCAGAAGCTATCGCTGGCGCTGGCTCTCGGACTCGCGCCCGCGCTGCTGCTGCTCGACGAGCCGTTCAACGGCCTCGACCGGGCGTCGCAGGAGAGCTTCGCGGCGGGCCTGGCCGAGCTGTGCCGGGCCGGCAGCGCCGTCGTGCTGACCGGCCATCAGCCCGAGCTGGCGGGGAGGCTCGACGCTCGCGTGGTAGAGCTCGGCTCCCAGGGCTCCGGTGGCTGAGCGCAGCGTGGCGCGGGTCGACGCGTCCGGCGGGTCGTCGCACGCCGACGCCGCTGACGCGCTGAGCCGCACGTCGTCCGCTCTGAGGTACCTGCGCTCGCGCACGCTCGGGCGGGCCGTCAAGTCGTACATCGAGTGGATCGGCCGTGCCCTCGGCTGGTGGACCCTCGTCTACCTCGCGTTCTGGGCCGTCGTCTACGTCATCGCCGGGGTCGAGACCCTCGTCAGGCTCGACTCGCCGCTGTCCCTCGACTTCGTCAGGTGGCTGGCCGTGGTCGGCGCGGTGCTGCTCGTCGGTCTGGCGCTGACGGGCAGGGCTCCGCCGGTCAGCCTCGATCGCCGCGACCTCTACCGGCTGGCGCTCGGCCCGGCGCGCGAGCCGCAGATCCTGCGCCTGCGCCTGAACACGCGGCGTGCGCTGCGGGCGGCGTTCGGCGCCGCGGTCGGCGGGGTCTGGACCCTGGTCGCGCCCTTCTACTTCCACGTCGTCACGCCCTGGGCGGCTCCGGTCCTGGCTCTCCTGGCCGTCGCCTACGGCGAAGCGGCCTGGTCGCGCTACGCCAGGCGCGAGGGGCCGGTGCCCGGTCGGGATGGTGATGTGGACGGGGGTATGGGCGGTCTCGACGTCAGCGTCTTGCTGGCGGCGGCGATCGCGGCGTTCGCGTTCTCGGCGTCCGGCGTGCCGGCCCTGGCGCGCTTCGGCGCGCTAGCCGCGCTGACCGGCCCCGACGCCTCGGCTCTGCTCGTGCCCGTGGCGCTGGCGCTGGCGGCGCTGGTCGTCACCCGGCGCACGCTGACCGTCGGTTGGCCGCGGCGTTTCCTCGCCCAGAGCCTGGTTCTGACCCAATTGCAGGCCATGCGGACCTTCCAGCTCCTCGCCGGGGCAGCCGGCGTACCGCGGGCGCGCGCGGGCGACGCCGGCGAACGCCAGCGGCTCCTGGCCGCGCTTCACGACAAGCCGGGTGCGGTGAGGCCGCGGCGCAGCCTGCCGTTGCCGCCGGCCGACGCGCAACAGCGCCGCGCCTTCGCCTGGCGGACCGCGACGGCGCTGTACCGGCGGCCGCGCGTCGCGCAGCTGAGGCTCGTGCTCGGCACGCTCACTGCCGCGGTGGCCGTGCTCGCCAG
>CAYYOK010000002.1:0-74351 GCA_964473205.1 uncultured bacterium
CCGCCTCGCACAGGATGCTGGAGCGGGCCACCGACAAGGTCTCCGAGGCGCGCGATAGGCTTCGCGACCACCGCGACCAGGCGCTGAGGCTGGCGCTGGGCGAACGCTTGGTCGCGGCGCTGGCCGCGCGGCATGGCGGCGGTGCTCAGCCGGCGGCACTGGAGCTGGCCAAGGAGTGGTTCGCGCGCTTCACCGAGCGGCGCTACCGGCTCGAGCTGGGGGTGGAGGCGGGCTCGGCTCAGAGGATGGTGGCGTTCGAGCGAGGCCCTGGCCGCGACGCTGGCGAGAGCACCGACGGGGCTACCGCCGAGAACATCGGCGTGAGGCGCGAGCTCGGCGAGCTGTCGACGGGCACGCGGACGCAGCTCCTGCTGGCGTCGCGGGTGGCGTACGCGGTCACAGAGGAGTCGCGCTCGGGGCGGGAGCCGTTGCCGCTGTTCCTCGACGAGGCGCTCACGACGGCTGACCCGGCGCGCTTCGCTGCGGTCGCTCGCTCCCTGCTGGAGCTGGCGGCGGGCGGAAGACAGGTCTTCTACCTGAGCGCGCGGCCGGAGGACGCCGGCGCCTGGCAGGACGCGGCGGCGGGCTGCGGCCAGGCCGTCAAGGTGATCGAGCTGAGCGCCGTCGGTGCCGCGGCTGGTACCACCGAGCCGCCCGACGGCTCAGCGCCACGTGTCGGGGAGCTTGGCGGAGCCCGAGCCGAGGCGCGCGGCTAGAGCCGCCGCGGCTTCGACGGGCGTGGCGGTGGCCAGGCTGAGCCGGGTGCCCTGGCTCAGGCCCGCCGCCAGCGCTTCGGTCAGGTGCGCACCGGCGCTGGCGACGCCGCCGGCCAGAGCCACGGGCAGCATCTGTCCGAGCCGGCCGATCAGCACGTTGGCCAGGCGCGCCAGCTCCCGGCCCGCTGCGGCCAGCACCGCCTGGGCGTCGGCGTCGCCGCGGTTGGCGGCCAGCGACACCGCGCTGGCCAGCGCCGCGACCTTCGAGCGGCCGCCCTGGTAGACGGCGTGCCGGATGTGGGGCCAGCTCGCGCCGCCCAGGGAGGCGTAGAGCGCGTTGGCGAGCCGCCCGTCGGCCGGCGCGCCCGCCTCATCCGAGCGGCGCAGCACCAGCTTCAACGCCTCGCGTCCGATCCAGTACGCGCCGCCGGCGTCGTCGATCAGGTAGCCGTGCCCGCCGGCGCGCAGCGCCTCGCCCCGCGACGACAGGTAGAGCGCGATGCTGCCGGTGCCCGCGTAGACCAGCACGCCGCCACCCGGCTCGAACGCGCTCAGGTACGCGATGTGGACGTCGGGCAGCACCGTCACGGCCTCGACGCCGATGCCGAGGCCGTGCGCGAGCGTCGAGCGCATGGCGAGCACGTCCTCGGGAGACTCGCCCAGGCCGGTCACGCCTGCCACGACGTGACCGGGCGTACCCGCTGCGCGCGCCTGCGCGAGGAGCTCGCGCAGGTTGGCGGTCGTCGCGCCGTCCTCGCCCTCGCGCAGCAGGTCGATGGCCGAGACGGGGCCGACCCGGCCGCTGCCGACCTCCGAACCGCCCGGCGATCTGCCCGCTGAGCCGTCCTGTGAGCCGATCTGCGAGCCATCCCGCGAGTCATCCCGCGAGCCATCCGCTTCGAGCAGCAGCCAACGCGCGCTGGAGCTGCCGGCGTCGATGCCGAGGGCGAGGCTACCGGGACGGCTCACGGAGCCTCGACGAGGCGCGGTTCGGGGGCTTCGGTCGAGGCGGCGGGTGCCGGCGGCGCCGGCCGCGAGAGGCAGGCAGCCGCCAGCCGTGCCAACGTGTGCAGGGCGGCCGTCTCGCGCGGCGGCAGGTGGTCCGAGACGAGCAGCCACATGTCGACGGCTTCGGCCTCGTCAAGGCGGTAGGCGAACAGCCAGCCGGCCGCCACCTCCGAGGCGCAGCCGGAGGCGACGGTGACGCCGGCGCCAGCTCCGGCCAGGACGGCCGCCTTCAGCGCGGCCGGGCTCGGGCTCAGAGTGACGTCGGCTGGATGCACACCCGCTCTGGCCAGCGCGGCCAGCGCGCGGGTGTGCACGGTGCTGCCGGTCGGCGGCAACAGCAGGCGCGACCGGCGCAGGGCTTCGGTGTCGAGAGCCTGACCGCGGCCCAGGGGTGACGCCGAGATCAGCACGATGTCGTCCGAGCCGAGGTGGGTGGCGGTGAGGCCCGGCTCGCGGCCGCCGAGAGAGGTGAGCGCGAGGGCGGCGTCGAGGCGAGCGCTGCCGGTCTCGGGCTGCGGTTCTCCGCGCAGACGACCGAGGAGCGCGGTCGACGATGCCTCCTCGTACTCGGCCGCCACGCTCTCGCCGCCGACGCCGCGCGAAGCGTGCGCCATGAGCTGGGCCGCGAGGCCGAGGGCGGCGTGCTGGCTGAAGCCGAGCCTGAACGCCAGCGGGCGGCTCTCCTGCGGCGCCACCTCGCGCTCCGAGGCCGCCAGCGCTGCGCGGATGGCGCGCGCGTGCGGGAGCAGGCGCTCGCCGGCCGCCGTAGGGCGCACGCCCGCCGCGGTCCTGACCGTGAGGGGCTCACGGGAGGCCTGTTGCAGCGCGGCCAACCTGCGGCTGACCGAGCTTTGCCCGACACCGAGCAGCTCGGCGGCCGCGCTCTCGCTACCCGACTCGGCCACGGCGAGTAACGTTAGTAGATGCTCGGGGTCCACTGCAGGGGACATGTGTACATTATGCGACGCACGCATAGAGCCGCATGCTGGTGCGGGGACGCTCTCTGGAGCCGCGAGGGGTAGTCGATGTACTTCAAGCACTTCTACGACCCTGATCTCGCCCAAGGCGGCTACCTCATCGGCTGCCAGGAGTGCGGCGAGGCGATCGTCGTCGATCCCAGGCGCGACGTGCAGGTCTACCTCGACGACGCGGCGGCGAACAAGCTGCGCATAGTCGCGGTCACCGAGACGCACATCCACGCGGACTACCTCTCCGGCAGCCGCGAGCTGGCGGCCGCCACCGGCGCGGCGCTGTACCTCTCCGACGAGGGCGGCCCGGACTGGCTCTACGCCTTCGACCACCTGGCGCTGACACACGGCAGCACCATCGACATCGGCCGGATCGAGCTCGAGGCGCTTCACACCCCGGGCCACACGCCCGAGCACCTGTCGTTCCTCGTCACCGACCGCGTCGTCTCCAGTGAGGCGGGTTACCTCTTGACCGGCGACTTCGTGTTCGTCGGCGACGTCGGCCGGCCGGACCTGCTCGACGAGGCCGCTGGCGGCGTTGACACGCGCTTCGCCGGGGCCGATGCCCTGTTCGACAGCCTGCGAGACGTGTTCTTGCCGCTGCCAGACTACGTGCAGGTGTGGCCGGGTCATGGGGCCGGCAGCGCGTGCGGGAAGTCGCTCGGGGCCGTCGCCTCGACGACGGTCGGCTACGAGCGGCTGACCGCCTGGTGGCGCGGCTACCTCGAGCGCGGCGACAAGGCCGGCTTCGTGGCGGAGCTGCTCTCGGGCCAGCCGGACGCGCCCACCTACTTCGGACGCATGAAGCGCCTGAACCGTGAGGGTCCGGCGCTGCTCGGCGGGCGCGCTCCGCTCAGGCGCTTCACGGGAGCCGAGCTGGCTAGCCGCGTCAACCGCGACCTGATCCTCATCGACTCGCGTTCCGGCGCCAGCCAGCGCGCCGGCTCGGCTCCGGGCGCGCTCTCGCTGCCGTCGGGCAACTCGTTCACCACCTACGCGTCGTACTTCCTCGACCCCGAGGTGGACACGCGCGAGATCGTGGTCCTCGCCAACGACGAGGGGCACGCTGCCTGGCTGCGCGACAAGCTCGCCTACGTGGGCATCGACAGGGTCGTCGGCTACGCGACCAGCCTCGAAGGGCTGAGCACCCGTCCGACCGAGCTAATGGCGCCCGCCGACCTAGATAGCCTAGGCGCCGGCCTGGTTCTCGACGTGCGCACCGCGGGCGAGCACGGCATGGGTGCGGTGCCCGGCTCGAAGCAGCTTCATGCCGGGCGGCTGCTGACTCGTCTCGACGAGCTACCCAGGGGCGGCAAGATCGTCGTCTACTGTCAAGGCGGCGGCCGGGCGTTGGCGGCGGCCAGCGCTCTGCGCGCCCGCGGGTTCGGCAACGTCGTGGAGCTCGACGGCAGCTACGACGGCTGGGTCGCGGCTAGGTCGCGGGAGCAGGAGCGAGATGCTGTTCGCTGAGATCGAGGTCGATGAGGTCGAGGAGTGGCTGGCCAGAGGCGCTCAGCTCGTCGATGTCCGCGAGGAGTGGGAGTACCTGAGCGGCCACGTGCCCGGGGCCTTGCACATCCCGATGGGGGAGGTCGTGGACCGCCTCGCTGAGATGCACGCTCCGTTGGTGCTCGTCTGCGCCTCGGGCGCGCGGTCCGGCAGGGTCGCGGAGTACCTGGCCCGCAGCGGTTTCGGCGAGGTCGCGAACCTGCTCGGCGGCACCATCGCATGGAAAGAGAGTGGCAGAGAGGTCGTCGAGGGCGACGAGCCCTGAGCGTAGGGCCCATGGGCTCGCTGCCTTCGGGTGGAGGCTGAGATGAACGAAGCTAGCAAGAGACGCAACGAGTACCTGCCGTACATCCTCATCGCGGCGGGGATCCTGGTTCTACTGGCCAACATCGGTTGGTTCAGCTTCGGCGGTCTGATCAACGCGCTGGTCTCGGTGGCGCAGCTGTGGCCCGTCGCCCTGATCGCGATCGGCGCCGACATGCTCACGCAAGGCAGGCACCGCGCGATCGTGGTGGCCGCGGCGCTGATCGTCGGCGCGGCGCTGTTCCTCACCAACGGCGTCACCGACCTGTTCGGGCGCGGAGGCTCGAGCGGCACCGAGTCCGTGTCCATGCCGTTGGCGGGCGCTCAGAGCTCGCGGATCGACTTGTCGTCGGGTGTGGGCAGGGTAGCGATCAGCGTGGCGCCCGGGAGCAGCGAGGGCGTCGCCGGCACGGTTCAGCCCGCGGCGGGCGAGAGGCTGACGCAGTCGAGCCAGGTGAGGAACGGCGTCTTCGAGGCGGAGATCGTCTCGCGCACCGTCAACGTGGGGCCCTTCGGTTTCTCGGGCCGCGGCGGGGCCTGGGAGCTGCGCCTCAGCGACAGGGTGCCCGTGCGGCTCGATTTCGACGGCGGGGTGGGAGAGTCGAACCTCGACCTGCGCGGCCTCGACCTGACGGGCCTCGACATCGACGCTGGGGTCGGCGCCGTCGAGGTGACGTTGCCGGCCAGCGGCTCGTACGAGGCGAGCATCGACGCCGGCGTCGGCGAGGTCGTCGTGAGGGTGCCGGCCGACGCCTCGGTGAGGTTCACTGTCTCTACCGGACTCGGGGGAGTCTCGACCAGCGGCGGCTTCGAGCGCTCCGGCAACAACGTCTACTTCAGCCCCGGCTTCGCTTCCGGCAGGCCGACGGCGAACGTGGTGATCAACGGCGGCGTCGGCGCGGTCACGCTGACGACCGTGCGCTGAGTCCGGTCCCGCGGTCGTCGCGGGAGAGCGGGGTACATGTGGTCGCGGCCACCCCTATGCTCGGCGGAAGCCGAGCGAGTGCAATCCATTGCCGCCATCGAATCGGCTTTTGCCTAGCGTAGGGGTGTGAGCAAAGAGGGGTGCAGAGGTCCACGCCGGTCGCCGGCCGTCGCGGTAGGTGGAGCGCTGAGCCTGCTCATGCTGGCGGTACTGGCCCTGACATCCGCTGTCGCCCAGTCGCCACCGGGCCGCGGCGAGCTGAGGATCGCGGTGTTCGGGGACTTCAACGGGCCTTACGGCGCGACCGAGTACCCCCGGCTCGTGGCCAGGGCGCTCGATCTGATCACCGAGGAGTGGCGGCCTGACCTGCTGCTCTCGCCGGGAGACGTCATCGCCGGACAGAGCCGGGCGCTTCAGGCGGCCGACCTGGAGGCGATGTGGCAGGCCTTCGACCGCGACATCGCAGAGCCCCTGCGCGCAGCGCAGATCCCATACGCGGTCGCGCTGGGCAACCACGACGCTTCGAGCCTGCGCGGCCGGGACGGGGCGTACCTCTTCGCCGCCGACCGGGACGCGGCCGCGGCGTACTGGGGCGCGCCTCAGTACGGCGAGAACCTTGCGTACGTCGACCGCACCGACCACCCGTTCAACTACTCGTTCACCCACGGAGGGGCGTTCGTGATCGTGCTGGACGCCTCGAGCGCGCGCCTCGGCGAAGCGCAGGCCGCCTGGGTCGCGGGTCAGTTGCAGGGCCAGGAGGCGAGGCGAGCCGGCGTGAGGATCGCGGTCGGGCACCTCCCACTGGTGCCGGTGTCGCGGGGCCGCGAGACACCCGGCGAGTACTTGGCGGACGGCCAGGAGCTGGCGAGGGCCTGGGCAGACGGCGGCCTCGACCTCTACGTCAGCGGCCATCACGCCGCCTTCTACGTGGGCGCCGTCGCCGGCCTCGAGGCCCTGTTCACCGGCGGCGTCGGCGGGAAGGTCCTTCTCGCCGGTGACGACAAGGCCCGGTCCACCGTCACGCTCGTCGACCTGTGGTTCGAGCCGCTTCGGATCAGGTACACGACGGTCGATCTCGCCACGCTCGAGGCGATCGCTCTGGAGAGCCTGCCGCCGCGGATCGTCAGCGAGGCCGGCGTCGTCGAGCTGTCGGCCTGGCTGTCGTTCGAGACCCCGCCGATCGCCGGCGCTACACGCCGGTAGCGGCCACGGCGGCACCGGCGTGGCTCAGCCAGTACTCGCCGCCTCCGCCTTCTCGCTCCATGTAGCCGAACTCGACCAGCGAGCGGCGTAGCTGGGCGGTGTCCTCGTGGAAGCGCTTGAGGATCTCGTTCAGAGAGCGCTCGGGGTAGCGCACGCCCGGCTCGAGCGCGCCGACCACGTGGCGCAGGAGAACCAGATACTTCTTCTGCTGCGCCGGGAAGGCGAGGATGCGGCCGTCTGAGTCGGTGAAGCTCGCCAGCACCTTGCGGTCGAAGGCGTCGAGGTCGACGTCGGCGGCCAGCCGCGGCAGCGCGTCCTTGCCGAGCAGGCGCCCAGCCAGCGCGTTGAGGTGGTCGTCGCGCAGCGAGTAGAAGCGGTAGTGCCCCTCCGGCCGCGCCTCGACCAGGCCGGCGGCGGCCAGGCGGGTGAGGTGGTGCGAGGTCGTGCCGTTGCTGATGCCGAGCGCCGCCGCCAGGTCCTCGACGGTCTGGCTGCCCTGAGCCAGCAGGCCGACGATGCGCAGGCGGTTCGTGTCGGCGAGCGCCTTGAAGAACGTCAGCAGCTCGGCGACGTCGTTAGTGGGTTCGGTGACATGGTTGTCCATCGTCATGATCGCCGCTCTCCGGGCGGCAACCGATTCTACATGCATCGAATCAATTAGACGAGCGTCTAAACTACACGGCGGGTGCTCCGAAGCGACCGACCATGCAGCACCGGCTAGCTAGCGACAGGGATGCGCTCGGTGACGGATCAGTTGACGACGCTCTGCGCCAGCTGAAGCTGCCGGTAGATGCCGGGGCGCGCCATCAGCTCCTCGTGGCTGCCGATCTCGGCGATACCGGTCTCGTCGACGACGACGATGCGGTCGGCGTCGCGGACCGTCGCGAGACGGTGCGCGATCACCAGCGTCGTGCGGCCGACCGCCAGCTCGTTCAAGGACTGCTGGATGGCCCGCTCGGTGTGGGTGTCGAGCGCGGAGGTCGCCTCGTCCAGGATCAGGATCGGCGGGTTCTTCAGGAAGATGCGGGCGATCGAGAGCCGCTGCTTCTGGCCGCCTGAGAGCTTCACGCCGCGCTCGCCGATGAGCGTGTCGAGACCGTCCGGCAGCGTGGCGATCAGCTCGTCGAGGCGGGCGCGGCGCGCGGCCTCCATGATCTCGGCGTCGGAGGCGCCGAGGCGGCCGTACTCGATGTTCTCGCGCATCGTCCCGGCGAACAGGAACACGTCTTGCTGCACGATGCCGATCTGATTGCGCAGCGCCTCGAGGCGCATGTCGCGGATGTCGATGCCGTCGATGGTGATCAGGCCGGAGTCGATCTCGTAGAAGCGCGGCAGCAGCGAGCAGATCGTCGTCTTGCCCGCGCCCGACGGGCCGACGAACGCGACCGTGTCGCCGGAGCGGATACTCAGCGACACGCCCGACAGCACCGGCCGGCCCGGCACGTAACCGAAGCTGACGTCCTGGTACACGATGTCGCCGCGCAGGCTCTTCACGTCGAGCGCGCCCGGCCTGTCGACGATGTCGGGTCGCGTGTCGAGCAGCTCGGTGTAGCGCTTGAAGCCGGCGATGCCCTTCGGGTAGGTCTCGATGACCGCGCTGATCTTCTCGATCGGCCTGACGAACGCGCCGACGAGCAGCAGGAAGCCGACGAACTGACCGTTGGTGAGCGTGCCGTTGAGCACGAAGTAGCTGCCGGCGACCATCACGACGAGCTGCGTCAGGCGCAGGCTGAGGTAGTTGAACGCGTGGGTCAGGGCCATGATGCGGTAGGCCTCGAGCTTGGTCGTGCGGTAGTTCTTGTTGTCGCGGGCGAACAGCCTGCGCTCGTGCTCCTCGTTGGCGAACGCCTGCACGACGCGGATGCCGCCGACGTTCTCCTCGATCCGTGCGTTGAAGTCACCGACGCGCGAGAAGAGGTCGCGCCAGGTCTGCGTCATGCGCGAGCCGTACTTCGTCGTCAGCCAGCCCGTGAACGGCAGGATCGCCAGCGTGATCAGGGCGAGCTGAGCGTTGACCGAGAACATCAGCACGAACGCGCCGAGCACGGTCATCACCGCGATGAACACGTCCTCTGGCCCGTGGTGCGCGACCTCGCCGATCTCCTCTAAGTCCTTCGTCAGCCTCCCGACGAGGTGGCCGGTCTTCTGGTTGTCGTAGAAGCCGAACGAGAGCTTCTGCAGGTGATCGAACGCGTTGCGGCGCAGGTCGGTCTCGATGTTGACGCCGAGCATGTGGCCCCAGTAGGTGACCGTCGCCATCAGGCCGGTGTTCAGGAAGTACAGCAGCGCGAGGCCCGCGGCGGCCAGAGCGATACGCGTCCAGTCGCCGCTGGGCAGGAGCTGGTCGATGAAGAGCTGCACGACGATGGGGAAGCTGAGCTCCAGCATCCCCGAGACGACTGCGCTGCCGAAGTCGATCGCGAACAGCCGCCGGTAGGGGCGGTAGTAGGAGAAGAACCGGCGGAGCATCGGCCGATCGTAACGGTTGCCCTATCATGTCCGCACCATGCCAGGTACCAGCCGGGTGGAGTTGGTTCGACTCACCGGCCAACCGCGAGTCGTCTCGGGGTCGGACGGTGTGCCGTTCGTGCCCGACAAGCGCTACCAGCTCCTGGCTTACCTCGCCTACAACGGCGAGTGGACCGGTCGCGAGCGGGTGGCCGCGCTGTTCTGGCCCGACACCGACACCGGCACGTCCAAGCAGAACCTGAGGGCGTTGCTGCAGCGCCTCAAGACCGTGCCGTGGTCCGAAGAGGTCTCGGTGACCCCGCACCAGCTCCTGTGGGCGCCGCCCACCGACGTCGCGCGCTACCGCGCCGCGCTGCTGGAGGGGCGCGAGGACGAGGCGCTGGCCGCCTACGCCGGCCCACTCCTCGCAGGCCTGGAGAGCGACGACGACGGCGAGTTCAGCGAGTGGCTCCAGATCGAGCGCGAGAAGCTGCGCGGCGACTGGCGCGGGGTGGCGCTGGCGAGGATCCGCTCTTCCGGAGCTGCCGACGCCAGGCTGGCGGCCGATCTGTATCGCCGTCTGCTCGATGACGATCCGTTGGACGAGGAGGCCGTGCGCGTCTACCTCGGGGCGATGGCTAGGGCTGGACGGGTCGATGAGGCTCGGGCGGCTTTTCGGTCGTTCGCGGCCAGCTTGCGTGAGGAGATGGGGCTGGAGCCTACGTCGGAGACGGTGGCTGCCTTCCTCGAGCTCGATTCGATCGCACTGCCGACGCCGAACCAGAGCGAGACCGCCGCAGTCGCCTCAGCGGAGACCGCGCTCGCGCCCGATCGGCTTCCTACCCTGTCCACCACGTTCATCGGGCGCGGAGTCGAGCTCGGGGAGATCATCGACCGCCTGCGTGACCCTGCGTGCCGGATGCTGACCATCGCGGGACCGGGCGGCGTCGGCAAGACTCGCCTGGCGCTGAGGGCGGCGCAGGAGCTGCGCGCCGACTTCGACTCCGTCACGTTCGTTCCGCTCGACTCGCTCAGCTCGGCCGATGAGGTGCCGACAGCGATTGCGGGCGCTCTCGGGGTCGAGCTCGTTGGAGGCGTGAAGCCACTCGAGCAGGTGGCGCGATCCTTGGTCACTGGCCGCTCGCTACTGCTCCTCGACAACTTCGAGCAGGTCCTGGGTGCCGCCCCCGCGCTTGTCACCCTGCTGGGCGCAGGGACCGGGGTGAAGGTGCTCGTCTCGTCTAGGGTGCGCCTTGGCATCGAGCCTGAGTGGCTCTACCCGCTCGAAGGGCTGAGCTACCCGAGCGGGCGAGTCGAACCCGGGGAAGCGTTGGCACATCCGGCCGTCGAGCTGTTCGTCGAACGAGCGCGGCGCGTGCGTCCGCGCTTCGAGCTCGACGACGAGCAGCTGGAGCTCGTGGTTCGTTTATGCGCTGTGCTCGACGGCCTGCCGCTAGCCATCGAGCTGGCTGCGGCTTGGGTCAGGGCCCTGCCGTTGGCGGAGGTCCTGAGTGGGCTGGAAAGCAACCTCGACCTGCTGGAGTCGAGCGGCCCGGACGCCATCCCGAGGCACCGCAGCATCCGCGCGACGTTCGAGCAGTCCTGGTCGCTGCTCAGCGAGGCGGAGCGAACCGCGATGCGACGCCTGTCCGTGTTCCGCGGGCCGGTGCACCCCGCGGCTGCTGCGTTCGTCGCAGCTTCACCTCACGTCGTGCTGGCGGCGTTGGTCGACAAGTCGCTGCTCCGACTGGGCTACGACGGGCGTTACGACCGCCACCCGCTCCTCCTGGCGTTCGCAGGTGAGAAGCTCGCCGAGAGCCCTGACGAGCACGAGGTCAGCGAGGAGCGCCACGCCGCGTACTACTTGCGTTTCCTACGCGAGCGCACCGACAGGGCGAGGGGACCGCGCCCGGCGCCGACGCTGGGCGAGATCGACGCCGAGCTCGCCGAGATCTTGGCCGCTGCCAGGCGCGCACGCGACGCAGGTAAGGACGAGCAGCTAGTGGCGATCATGCACTTGCTGGAGATCGACACCGGCTACCTGCGCGCTCGCGGCTACGGTAGCGAGGTCATCGAGCTGCTCGAGGCCGCTGCCGGCGCAGCGACAGAAGCGGGATGGTGGCGGAGCGCACATGACCTCACCGGACGCCTGGGCGACGTATACGGTGTGTACCGCGGAGACCTCCACCGCTCTGTCGAGACCTACGCACGCGCCGCAGACCTGGCTAGGCGCGGCGGGAGTGTCAACCGCGAGGCGATCTTCCTCAGCATGGTCGGACAGCATCGCGCACGGCTCGAGCCGTCCGTATGGCCCGAGGAGCTTGATTCGGCGCTCGACCTCGCCCGCTCAGCCAGAGACGATCTGTGCCTGGCGACCGTCTTGGAGCAGCGCGCGATGGTGCTCGGCAGCATGGGAGATTTCCAGGCCTCCAACGAGCTTGTGCGCGAGTCGCTAGAAGCCGTAGAGAGGCTGGCCACCGAACAGTCCATAGAGCCACACGAGCTCTACAGGCGGCGCTTCTTCGCCATCATGACTTTGGGCGAGAACGAGAAAAACCTTGGACGCACCGCAGAGGCGTTGCCACTGCGCCTTGAGGCGCTGCGTCTAGCCGAGGAGAGCGCCAACACGATCTGGACCGCATACGCACTGCACGAGCTGGGAGCGCTGCTTGGGAGGGAGGGTGAGCACGGCACAGCCAAGGATCTGCTCGTAAGGGCCGGATCGATCTATAGGGAGAACGGAGTGACCGCGCACCTCGAGCGGCTGGCGGGCCTGATGGAGGAGTTGGGCTACGACGGCGGTTTGGAGGAGGCGTCCTTGTAAGCGAGGGGAAGGCGGTGGCGAGTATGAGGCATGCGGTTTGGCTCAAGAGGACGCTGGGGGTATGGCTGTTGGCGACCCTGGCTGGGACTGTGTGGGCGCAGGACGATTCTTCCTTACCCCCACAGATCGTCTCCGAGCTGGGAGATGCCTTCCGGCTCGTGTTACCGGCCGGGGAGGGGGGAGATGGGTATGTGACCTTGGACGCGGACACCTACCTGAAAGCGCCACGCTGCCTTGCTCATCCCCGCAACGTTGCGGAGCAGGGGTATTACAGCTCAGGCACGGGCTTCTTTATACAGGGTACCGAGTACTACTCATCGGGCACTGACTATTACTCATCAGGCACCGTCGGTGGGGTGGCCGTCGGACAGCTCTACCCGCCGGCGTTCCCAGTCGCAGACGTGATGCACGCGACCACCCCTCCCTACATGATCCCCAACCCGACGACGCCCGGTCCTTCGTCCATGACTCTTGGCGAGCTGCTCCGACTCCAGCCCCAGCAAGACAAGGACGTCATCGTGATGGTGGTCGACGACTTCTCGGGCGGACAGTTCCAGCTGCCCAGCGACGTGTTCGCGCTCACGCTCGGTCAGGTGGACGAGCTCAAGGCGCTGAACCTCGCTCACGGAGCGTTGGTTCTGCACTTCTTCAACGCCCTGATCTCGGCGACAGAGGAGTACACGTTCGACTCGGACGCCTCCGACGACGACTGGTACGTCTGGGTATCGAAGGGTGAGAGAGGCGGTCGGCTGATAGTCAACGCCGTCGACCTCACGGGGGGCGCCCCGACGCAAGCGATCAACACGCTGGCGATAAGGGACCGTCTCGTAGTCGCCGTCCACGCGGCCCTCGGCCGGTTGGAGCCCGGCCGTGAGGCGAGCGGAATCGTGTTCAACATGAGTTGGGTGCTACTGCCGTGCCCAACGGTCGAGGCGTTCATGCAGCGCCGCGCCGAGTTCCCGACCTTCCAGGACTACTTCGATGCCCTCGCTGCGCACGAAGACAACCGCGTCCTGTTGGAGCACGGTCTGACCCCTGCTGAGATCTTGTGGTTGCTGTTCTGGGCGGGGGAAGACGACCCTCTTTACCGGGTCATCCACGAACCAGAGGGTCTCGACGTCACTGGCTACGACAACCTGCGGCTGGGTTTCGTGGCGGCAGCGGGCAACTTCGCGCTCCCATACCAGATGTTGCCGGCCGGCTGGCCAGCGGTCGTTGGGGTCGGGGCGCCGAGGGACATGGAGCCTCCCTTCTCGAACGAAGCCGAGGTGGTTGCTCCGGGCGGGTGGTTCGAGCTCGACGGGGTCGTCGAGGTGTGGCCGAGCCAGAGCCCCAATGGCGCGGGAGCGGCGATCGCAGGCACGTCCTACTCTGCCCCGATCGTGTCTCTGTTCACGGCCATCGACATCGCGAATGCGAGCCGCTGTACGCCGCCCTCTCCCTATGCCGGCCTGCCTCCCGGCCTGGCGTCGATCCCGCCCGCCAAGATCTGGTTGGCGGACGCAGTGGACAACCACGCCTGGCTCTGTCCCTACTGAGACGATCGCTCGACCCGATACGAACTTGGGTCGAGTAGGGAGGGACTGGAGTAGGGCGAGTCGGTAACGAGCGAGCAGTAGGACGCGCCGACCGGCACCACCGGTCGGCGCGTCCATCGAGCCCGGGAGGGATGCGTGCCTGCTTTGGGCGGGCTCTAGATCCGGTCTATGTACACCCGCACACCGTCACCGTTGCGGGAGAAGCCGACGCGCATGTCGCGGTCGAGCCCGGTCAGGTCGAACGGGCGGACGTTGGCGACCGTGTTGCTGGTGTCGGCCGTGAGGCTGAGGCCGGCGGCCGAGAACCACTGGGCGTAGGCGTCGATGGTGGCGTCGAGGCTGATCTCGCCGTGCTGGATGGTCCAGCCGTCGCGCTTGGAGGCCATGCCGGCCAGCGCGCGCACCCGGGCCTCGCGAACGGTTTGTTGTCGATGCGCCGCCGGTCACCGGTTCGCTACGGCAACCTGCTCACGGGATCATCGCCCGCCGCGCCGCTACTACCTGTCCCAGAACCCCGGCGGCTCCACCCCCAGTGCTCGCAGGTAGACGTACGCCTGCGCACGGTGGTGCGTCTCGTTGTCGATGATGTACTGCAGGAGCCACGCGACCTTGCCGGGCCACTGGCCGAAGGCGACGTCGTCCTCTTGGAAGCGTCCGGCGGGGATCTGCGGCCACAGCTCCTGGATGCGGGCGGTGTCGGCGTCCCACGCTGCGAGCAGCTCCGCCTTGGTCGACGCCGTGGGGCGCGCGGTGTCCGGCCAGGTGCGTGTCACGACGCCTTCCATGGTGGGCACGGCCATGTGGAGCATCTCGTGGATCAGCTGCACGAAGGTGCGCATGCCGCCGATGCTGAAGGTCTCTATCTGGTCGTCCGGGAACGCCTCGATGACGCGGCGCGTCAGGCCGCGGTGGCCTAGCCAGTAGGCGAGAACCTGGTCGTCGGTCATGTAGGGAGCGGTGTTCTCGGACATGTCTGCCTCCTAGTGGGAGCTGTGATGCTACCTCAAATAATGAGGTATACGCAAGCTCAGGTGCCGCCGCCGGCCACGGGCCGTGGCGCTATGCTATGTGGATGCGGCAGTCGGAAACGTTGGACTCCGGTGAGGGCGAGCCGACGGGCGATCACCTGAGCTCGGAGATGCTCGTGGTCACCGGCATGTCGGGCGCCGGCAAGACGCAGGCGATGAAGGCGCTCGAGGACCTCGACTTCTTCTGCATCGACAACCTGCCGCCGCAGTTCCTGTCACAGCTCGCGCAGCTCGCGGAGATGGCCGCCGAGCGGGGGCAGCGCTTCGCCGTCGCCATGGACGCGCGCAGCCGCGAGATGTTCTCGGACCTAGGCTCGCACCTAGACGAGCTCGACTCGGCCGGCGTGAAGTACAGGGTGCTGTTCCTGGATTGCTCGGACGACGTGCTCGTGCGTCGCTACTCCGAGACCCGCAGGCGCCACCCGGTATCGGGCGGGCGCAGCCTGTTCGAGCAGATCGCCGCCGAGCGCCGGCTTCTCGCCGGCATCAGGGACCGCGCCGACATGGTGCTGGACACCACGCGCATGACCTCGCACGATATGAAGGGCCGCCTGGCTCAGATGGTCGAGGGCAAGACCCTCGAGGAGGGCATCGAGGTCGACGTGCTGAGCTTCGGCTTCAAGCACGGGGTGCCGCTCGACGCGGACCTGGTGTTCGACGTGCGGTTCTTGCCGAACCCGTACTACGACCTGGATCTCAGACCGCAGACCGGTCTCGACGCGCCCGTGCGCGACTACGTCCTGAACAGTGACGACGCCGGCGAGTTCGTCGAGGACATCGTCGGTTTCGTGAGGCGCTGGCTCAAGTCTTACGCGGCGACGGGGCGCCCGCGGCTGACGGTCGCGATCGGCTGCACCGGCGGTCAGCACCGCTCGGTCGCGATCGCGGAGGCCATCGTCGAGAGGATCAAGGGCGAGCACCACAACATCGGCACACATCACCGCGACATGCCGCGCAGCCACAACCGGCCTCGCTGAGGCCCTCAGGCTCCGCGGGACGTCTCCACAGGAGGCTAGCGAACCTGAGAGGGCGCCGGCTCGCAAGGTAGAGCCGGCGCCCTCTGACCCGGTGTCACCGCAGGGTCACTTCCGCGAGATCGCTACCTGTACTCCACCGTC
Source organism: uncultured bacterium (assembly GCA_964473205.1). GTDB lineage: Bacteria > Deinococcota > Deinococci > Deinococcales > Trueperaceae > CAYMRL01. Next base: position 15,589 of record CAYYOK010000002.1, read on the forward strand.
GACGCTGTGGAAGACGACGCGCATCGGTTGGGCCAGGCCGTTCAGATCATAGGCGGCCACGTTGCTCGTCGAGGTCTTAGTGTCCTCGCTTAGCTCGAGTCCACCCGCGGCGAACCAGTTGCTGTAGGCGGCGATGATGCCGTCGAGGCTGGCCGTGCCGTGCTTGATCGTCCAGGCGGTGTTCTTCGTGTTGATGCCCGCCAGCTCCCTCAGTTGGTTCAGTTGTGTCGCCCAGCCGGCTTCTGCCCTCGCGGAGGTCATCTCGTACGTGGCGACGGTGAGGAAGTTGACGTCGCCGGCGGGGCGGCTCGGAATCGACGAGAAGTTGTGGGCGATCGCTCCGGGGAACGCGCGGCTCGAGAGAGTCGCGACCAGGGTGCCGTCTCTGACCGTGAGCGCGTAGAAGCTCGTTCGGGCACCGAAGTAGGTCAGCGCTTCGTCTTCGATGACCGGGCTGTACGCGCCGCCGTTGGCGCTGACGATGCCTGAGACCAAAAGGACGGCTACCAGCAGACTGCGTCGGAACATGTGCTACTCCTTCTGCGCCTTGACTCAGCCTTGTTCGCTGATGGCGCTGCGCTGAAGCGGTGTTCGCTTGCGCGTCCAGGGGCGTGTGGCCGCAACTTCACATCTGTCGTTTCGACTCCCTCTCACCTCCTGAGATGGAGGATGTGAAAAGAGGCGTGATGCGAGCGTGATGCGAGCGCGAGGCGCCGAGGCGTGTACCATTTGCGCCGGAGCGCAGGTGGCCGCGCCTGCGCACGAAAGGGCCGTCCACATGCCGATGTCGTTACCAAGGGCCCTGAGGCCGTTCGAGACGCGCCAGTACCGGCTGCTGGTGATGGCGCTGCTGATGTCGCTGTTCGGATCCGGCATCTGGGCCGTCGCGATGGTGTGGCAGGTCATGGAGCTCGGCGGCGGGCCGAGGCAGCTCTCGTCGGTCGCGACCGCCGGCGCGCTCGGCCTGATGGCGGCCGTGCTCCTGGGCGGGGTGGCCGCCGACCGCGTCCCGCAGCGGCGCGTGCTGATGCTCGTCGAGCTAACCAAGTCCCTGGTCGTCGGCACTGGCGCCGTCCTAGCCCTGACCGGCGGCCTGCAGCTCTCGCACATGGTCGTGGTCGCCCTTGTGCTGGGCCTGGCCGACGCGTTCTTCTACCCCGCGTACACCGCGATGCTCCCCAGCATCCTGCCGCCCGAGCAGCTACTGGCCGCCAACGGGGTCGAGGGCGTGCTGCGCCCGACGATCCAGCAGGCCGCCGGGCCGGCGTTGGCCGGCTTGGCCATCGCCGCCTTCTCGCCGGCTCACGCGATGGCGCTGGTCGCCCTGCTGCAGCTCCTCGCCCTGCTGGGCCTGACGCGGCTGCGGCCCGTCGCGCTGAGGAGGGAGCTCGACGCCGAGCAGAACGCCGTCGCCGCTGCGCTCAAAGACGTCCGCGACGGCTTCAAGTACATGGTCGCCACGCCCTGGCTACTCGCCACCCTGCTGTTGGCGACGCTGATGCTGCTCCTGATCATGGGGCCGATCCAGGTGCTGCTGCCGTTTGCGATCCGCGAGAACATGGGCGGCGACGCCGGCGGCTTCGCCCTGGCGCTGGCGGCCTTCGGCGTCGGCGGGGCGATCGGCTCGGTGGCGATCGCCTCCTGGCGGCTGCCGCGCCGCTACCTCTCCGCGATGCTCCTGCTCTGGGGGATCAGCTGCGTGCCGCTGGTGGTGGTCGGCTTCGCGACCTCGCTGTGGGTCGTGGTCCCGGCTCTGTTCGTCACCGGCGTGCTCGGGTCGATGGCCAACGTCATCTGGGGCACGCTGCTGCAGCGGCGCGTGCCGCCTGAGCTGCTGGGCCGCGTCTCGAGCCTTGACTTCTTCGTGAGCCTCGCGCTCATGCCGGTCTCGATGGCGATCGCCGGGCCCCTGGGCGAGCGTCTGGGGCTGCCGCTGGTGTTCTCGATCGCGGCGTTCGTGCCGCCGGTGTTGGCCGTCGTGGCCGTGGTGGCCGCGCGGCTGAGGCGCGACGAGATCGAGCATCCTCTCGACGATGCCGCCGGAGCTCCCGCCTGAGGCCCTGCAGCCGGTGAGCGCCACCTAGCTCGGCGAACCGGCCAAGATAGGGCATGAGCAAGGACCGCCTGGTCATCTACGGCGCCAACGGCTACGTGGGCGAGGCGGTCTCGAGGTTGGCCGCGTCGCAGGGGCTGAGGCCGGTGCTGGCGGGCCGCGACGCCCTCGCCGTCGGCAGGCTCGCGGTCGAGCTCGGGCTGGAGGCGCGCATCGTCTCGCTCGACGATCCGCCCGGGCTCGACTCGGCCCTCGAGGACGCCCGCGTCGTGCTGAACATGGCGGGCCCGTACGCTTGGACGGCCGAGCCGATGGTCCGAGCCTGCTTGCGCACGCAGACGCACTACTCGGACATCACGGGCGAGTTGCCGGTCATCGAGGCGCTCGCGGCGCTGGACGGCGAGGCGCGCCAGCGCGGCGTGATGCTCATGCCTGCCGTCGGCCTCGACTCCGTGCCGTCCGACTGCCTGGCCGCCCATCTGGTCGGGCGGCTGCCTGGTGCGACGAGCATCGTGCTCGCGCTGCGGACCTCGGGCCCTGCCGGGCTGCCGCCCGGCACGCAGCGGACGCTGATCGAGCTGGCTCATCTCCCGGACCGCGTGGTGCGCGGAGGCGCGCTCGTGTCGCTGCCTGGGCTCGGCGTGGCGGCGCGCGCCGTCGACTTCGGCGAGGGGCCGGTGCTCGCGCTCCGCTTCCAGGCGGCCGATCCGTTCGTCGTGTGGCGCACCACCGGGGTCCCCGACGTCGAGATGTACGTGGCTTTGCCGGCGCTGATGCGCGTCGGCTACCGTCTCGCTCGCCTGGTGCGTCCCCTGTTCCGCTGGAGGGCGTTGCGCCGCCTGGGTCAGCGTCTGGTGTTGCCAGGAGCGTCGGAGTCGGCGTTGGCGAGGTCCTCGACGCAGGTGTGGGGCGAGGCTCGTGACGTTGCCGGCAGCGTAGTGAGGTCGCGCCTCGACGGTCCCGAAGGCGCGGTCGTGTGGACGACGCGCGCGGCGTTGGCGGTGGTGCGGCGCGTGCTCGCGGGCGAGGCGCCACCGGGCTGCCAGACCCCGGCGGGAGCGTTCGGACCGGACCTGGTGTTGGAGTGCGAGGGGGTCGTGAGGGTGGACGTCGCTTAACTCTAGTTCGGGCGCTCAGGGTGCCGGACCGTTTGGCGCAGCGCGCCCGATGTCTTCCGATGCCTTGACATCATATTCTGTTTATGGAATATGATAGCCGGCATGGTGAGCATGACCAACCCAGGAGGCGCTCTGTCCGCGCTCTCGGACCCGGTGTGCCGCGGCATCCTCTCGGCCATCGGTCCGAGCGAGGCCACGGTCACCGACCTGGTTGAGATACTCGCCATACCCCAGCCACAGGTGTCCAAACGCCTGGCGGTCCTGCGCGAAGCCGACCTCGTCAAGGTCCGGCCGGAGGGGAAGTGGCGCTACTACAGCGTCGACGGCCCCACCTTGCAGCAGATCGCCGAGTGGCTGGCGAGGTTCAGCGCCACCATCAACCAACGCCTCGATCGGCTCGAGGACGTGGTGGCAGACATCGAGGAGGGTCGAGCATGACCGTAAGGACGAACCGCAAAGGCAGTGCCACGCTGAGAACGGTCTCGGACACCGCTTACGAGATCGAGCGCAAGTTCGACGCCAAGGCCGACTCGGTCTTCCGCGCGATGACCGAGCCGCAGTACGTGAGGCGCTGGTGGGGCTTCCCCGACGTCGAGTGGCTCGACTGCCAGATCGACCTACGCGTCGGCGGCTACTGGCGCTTCGCGGTCAGGGGCGAGGGCTACGAGGTCGCGTTCCATGGGCACTATCAGCGATTGGATCGGCCTCACAACATGGCGCACACCGAGATCTTCGAGGGCATGCCCGGTGGTGGGCCTGACGTGCACGAGCCGAAGACGCTGATAACCACTCGGCTGAGCGAGCAGGACGGCGTGACGACGCTCCATGCTCACGTCGAGTGCTACTCGCCCGAGGTGCTCAACGGCATTCTCGAGAGTGGGATGGAGAGCGGGTTGCAGGTCTCGTACGACAGGATCGAGGACTTGGTGCCCGAGATCGAGGGGTGATGCATTTTGGTGGTGGGCGGCGCGGTGGCTTCGGCTGCCGCGCCGTTCGTCTGTCGGCGGTCTCAGCCGCTTTCTCTAACGATCAGTTGGGTCGGCAGCTTCACGGAATCCGGCAGGCTCTCACCCCGCAACTGGGCGAGTAGCAGCCGGCCCGCCTGACGCCCTTTCTCGACCGACGGCTGATGAACCGTGGTGAGAGGCGGGGTGGAGTGGGCCGCGGCCGGCTGGTCGTCGAACCCGATCACGGCGATCTCCTCTGGCACCGCGATGCCCTCGTGCTTCAGGTAGGAGAGCACGCCGAACGCGAGCTGGTCGCTCATAGCCAGCAGCGCCGTCGGCCGCGGCTGCTGGGCCAGCAGGGCGGCCGCTGCCTCCTCGCCGTCGATCGGGCGGTTGTCGCCGCACTCGTAGACGGTAACGTTACCGTCCCATGTCAGGCCGGCGGCTTCGATCGCGGCTCGGTAGCCGTCGAGCCTGGCGCGAACAGAGACGTAGGACACCTGCGCCTGCCGCTCGGACCCCGCGAGCCCTCCGACCGCGTCGAGCCCGAACTCCATCGCCACGATCCCGAGCTGCTTGTGCCCGCGGGTGATGAGGTGCTCGGCGGCGGTGCGCGCGCCTCCCTCGTCGTCGATCGACACGTGCAGGTAGCCGGCGGCGCCGCTGTTTTCGACCATCACGGTGGGTAGGCGGCGAGCCAGCGCGGCGTCGAGCACCGGGTCGTCCTCGGCCAGGCATTGGACGATCAGGCCGTCGACGTTGGCCGTGGTGATCGGCAGGACGCCTTCGTTCTCGTCCGGCGTGCCCATGAGCATGAGCGCGTAGCCGGCGCCCTCGACCTCGCGCGCTATGCCCTCGATGAACTGCGCGGCCGCCGGATCTGTGAACGCGTAGGAGAGCGGCCCGGCGAAGGCGACGCCGATGACGTTGCTGACGCCGCGGCGCAGGCTGCGGGCTGCCGGGTCGGGACCGGTGTAGCCCAGTCGAGCGGCGGTGTCGAGGATCTTCTTGCGCAGCGATTCGGAGAGCTGGTCGGGGCGGTTGTAGGCGTTGGAGACCGTGGAGGGGGCGATGCCGAGCTCGGTGGCGATGTCTTTGAGCGTGAGACGGCTAGGGGTTCCGGCTCCGGTCTCGCGTTTGTCTCCGCTCCCCTTGACGCCCATTCGTTCAGCATACATACTGAATCGATTCAGAACAGAATCGATTCAGAGGGTTCTGTGCTGATCGTGGAAGCCGGAGGGGCCGGCATCGAAAGGGAGGTGAAGGCGGTGAAACACAGGCTAGCAGTGGGCATCACGGGACTGACGCAGGCCCGCTTCGAGTTCCAGCGCGCGCACCAGCGCGCCAAGTTCCGCAGCGTGGTCGATCGACTGCTGCGCCGTTGCGGCAGCCTCTGCTCTCTGCGCGACGCCGCCGAGGAGGCGGGGCGCGAGCTCTCCCCATCTGCGGTGATGGTGGACGCCAACGGTCACGCCAAGTTCATCCCCAGCCCGGCAAGGCTGCAAGAGGTGGATCTCGACATGATCATCGGCAGCTTGGGTCGCGCCGAGGACTACACAGCCGACTTCCTCCCACGACTGGGCAGCGACGAGGAGCGCTGGGCCCGCGTGCGCCTCGCGCTCGACAGCCTCAAGGGCGTGCCGCCCATCGAGCTTTACGAGTACGAAGGCGAGTACTACGTGAAGGACGGTCATCACCGTGTATCGGTGATGAAGCGGGTGGGGTTCAAGCGGGTGGAGGCTTATGTGACTCGGCTGGTACCTGTTAGGCGAGAAGACCACGCCCTTATCAGTTGAGTTCGTTGACTGGGCCGAGGTGGACCGCTAAGCTACGTAACGCTCAGGCGAACGCATCGTTGGCCTGAAGTGGGCTTGGGCGGCTAGCTCAGCGGGAGAGCACTCGCTTCACACGCGAGGGGTCGCAGGTTCAAATCCTGTGCCGCCCACCATGTAAGACCAGCAGCGGTGCGCGGCGTTCGTTCGCATTGCGGAGCACCCGAGGAGAGTTGGATGAGCCAGCTCCACCGCATAACCGTAGACCCGGAACAGCACGGTGGGAGACCAAGCATTCGCGGCCTTAGAATCCGCGTGAAGGACGTGCTGGAACTGTTGGCCGCCGGCGCGAGCCGCGAGGAGATCCTCCAGGACTATCCTTACCTGGAGCCAGAGGACATCACCGCCGTTCTGGAATACGCGGCACGACAGAGTGACCATCCGATCGTTCTGAGTTCGTAATGCGCTTTCTCGTTGATGCGCAGTTGCCTCCGGCGCTGGCCAGATGGCTTGAGGCCCAAGGGCATCCGGCTGACCATGTCTCGGATCTGGGTTTGGTGGAGGCGAGCGACTTGATCATCTGGAACGCTGCCGCAGACCGTGAAGCGGTGATCGTGACTAAGGACGAGGACTTCGTGACTCTGAGCGCGTTTCGAGGCGAGGGCCCTGCCGTCTTGTGGATCAGACTTGGGAACACTCGTACTAATGAGTTGATCGGCCGCATGCAGACAAGTTTGGCCAAGGTGACTGCCGCCTTGGAACGCGGCGAGTCCATAGTCGAAGTGGTTTGAGTGGCACTCTCAGAGCGCATGGCTTCTGGTAGAGAGGCACTCGAGTTGACTGCGGCTCTGCTTCAACGCGCCAGACTGATGCTGCTTCGCGCAGCGTGTCGTCATCCAGGCTGAAGTAGGCGTAACCTTTGGCGGCACCGATATGGCTTGCCAGCGTGGTCCAAGTATCAGGACTACCGGACTGTCTTGCAGGGCGTCCAGAGCCTGCTCGACGAGCCTGCGGATGTGACCGGTTGGTAACACATCGGCTAATCGTAACTAGAGATATCGGCAGATTGCGAGAATGACCTTCGGCTGATCGTCGGGGAGAGCGTCGGCAGTTTGCTAGCGGGCGAGGTCGACTGCGTTCAAGTAGAGGTCGACGATCACGGCAGGTGGCCGCTCAGAGCCTGAAGAACGCCTTGATGTCATCGACGTCACTGAAGCTGAACGTCAACGAGATGGAATCACCGTTCAGTCGGGCGATCTCGTTATCTATGTCGCGGATGCCGTCGCGCACAGCCCGGGCCTCCGCTACGTAGTGAGAGTCAGGAACGAACGGTGCGAAGGTCGTCTTGATCTCCACCCGGCCGACGCCTTCGACATAACTGCTCCGCTCGCGTTCGTACGCCTTGCTCTCGGTAGCGGCCTGATTCAGCAGCACCTCGACATCGAGCAGGTTGCTGCGCTGGCGCACCAGGAAGCCGATGTCGTTCGCGGCGTTGAACCTCGCGATCTCGGTATGAATCTCGTTGCTGTAGTTCAGGAGTGCGAAGTACCGGTCCTTGTACTCCTCGAACCTGATGCCGTTCTGATTCTCGACCTTCAGGCCGTCCTCCACCATTTCGCCGTAGATCAGCCTGGCCGACTTTCCGAGCAAGGCTGCGTGTCTGGCGATGGCCTGAACCCCGTTCACAAGGCTTGATATCTCGTTCTTCAGACGCAGGGCTTCGTGGACCGTGATGGTCATGGTGGTTGGCTTTAGGGTCGTTGCGAAGGACTGAAGCATGTGAACCTCCCGAACTGGAACGGCTACTAGATAGAACCGGGGCTGGGTCTCCCGCGGCTCGGCGAGCGATCAACCGTGGAGAACCATCTGGTATGGGTTGCGCTCTTCGCACTGCCGTCTGCGCTGTTGCGCCTTCCGGGTTCCGTTCTGAGTCAGTGGATCGCTTTTGAGGCGATTAGGATTTCCAGTCCTTAGAGCGGCTCCGCAGCAGTCGACCGGCGCCGATTCGCCAGTACACCCAGCCCCAGGCTCCCGGGAACGAGTCCCGGGAGTGAGCACCATAGCAGCGTCCGACCCTCCGCAGTCGAGGGGCCTAGTCTCTTGCCTAGGTGTTCTAGGTCCGTGGAGCGCGCGCCGGCCACATCTTCTCCGGTCACGACGAGTAGATCGAGTACGTGCGGCTCGACGGCGTGCGCTACTGGGATGTCGGCTACGCCGGAGACGGCCTGCGCGGACCCGGCTACGCCCCGACTACCCTGTACGTGCCCTTCGACCTGCTACCACAAGAAGCTCAGGCGACCCATTGGAGCGCCCACGGCGACGTTCCCGAGATATGGGAAGGCGACCAGCCGCGATCTTGCGTGCCAGAGAGGCTTTCGCGAAGAAGCACGAGAACACGATCCCTGAGTCCGAGGTCTTCGAGTGGCCGGTCGGCTACCTTCACGGACCGCGCGAAGCTGACTCAGAACGGCAGGTCGACCCGCACAGCGCTGCTGCTGGTAGGCAAGCAGGGGTCGGCCTGGAGGTTGTCTCCGAATCCGGCGCAGTTGACGTGGAACCTCGTGGGTCAGGAGAGCGCCCACGAGCACTTCGGACCTCCGTTCTTGCTGAGCACGACCCTTCTTTTCCAGAAGATACGCAACATCCAGCTCCGTCTCTTGCCGCAGGGTGGACTGCTCCCGCAGGAGGTGGCCAAGTACGACCAGCGGTCGGTGCTCGAGGCGCTTCACAACTGCATCGCGCATCAGGACTATGCGCGTGGTTCGAGGGTCGTCGTCACGGAGCAGCCTGACAGGTTGGTGTTCGAGAACGCGGGTTCGTTCTTCGAGGGACACCCTGACGACTACGTGCAAGGTCCGCGCGTCCCGCCTTCCTATCGGAACCCGTTCTTGGTGCAGGCGATGGTTGAACTGAACATGATCGACACCATCGGGTATGGCATCCGCATGATGCATGACCGGCAGGCTAAGCGCTTCCTTCCGCTGCCTGATTACGACCTGAGCGATCCGAGCGCGGTGAGGCTGACGATCTACGGGGGTGTTGTGGACACCGCCTACACGCAACTGCTGATGCAGCGGACTGATCTCCCGTTGGTTGATGTCCTCGCGCTCGACCGTGTGCAGAAGAAGCTGCCCATACCTGATGACGTCGCGCGCCGTCTCCGCCGGGCGAAGCTGATCGAGGGCAGGAAGCCCAACTTCCATGTCGCAGCCAGCATCGCCGCCGCTACGGGGCGCAAAGCCGACTACATCCGAACGCGAGCCCAGGACGACGAGTTCTACATGAGGCTCGTGACTGACTTCTTGGACGAGTTCGGTTCAGCGTCGAGAAGCGAGATCACGAACCTGCTGTGGGACAAGCTTAGCGATGCTCTCGCCGATTCACAGAAGGCTAGCAGGATTACGAATCTCCTTACGAGGAGGAGGGAGCGCGGGCTTATCTACAACGCTGGGTCGCGGTCCAAGTCTTCTTGGAAGCGAGTCAGATAGTTGCCACAGGTAAAAAAGGCCTAAAAAAGGTCAAGACTCACTCTATTCGCTAGTTTTGCGTCCCTGAGCCGCATCTTCTTATTTAGCTAGAGCCAGAGGAGAGCTTCGCTTGTCGAAAGGTATTTATTAGGAACGAACTCTTGTTGCTACCGACTTCGCCCCTCAATAGGACGACGTCGAGTACCTCGGTCGGCGCGATTCGCGTGAGCAGATTCAACCCGAATTGCACTGCATTTGCGTCCTAGCACTCAGTTACCGCCGTCATAGCGGGATTCGGTCCTACAGAGCGACCGCGCTATCATCGATTCGTGCGAGGCAGGAACCCAGCAAGCAGTTCCAAGGGACCCATCGGACTATTGGAGCCGAACGCATCCAGAATCCGAACAGTAACTTCGGGGCAGGTCATTTGGCCCGCGACGCCCGAGGAGAAGCTGAAGGCGGGTCACCGAGACGTCAATGGCGATCCGAAAGTGGCGAAGATAGACCTCTCGCCCGACGACAGAGTGATCGTTGTCAAACTCGAACTCTTTGAGACCAAACACAGATGTGACCTTTGCGGGTCTGAGAGGAAGTCAAAGCGCGTTGTCCTATTGCGCAATGAACGCACAGATAGAGAGTTTCATGCCGCAGGTGATTGCCTCTGGATTCACTTCGGGAGGAACATTGAAGAATTCGCGAAAGGCAGCGGACTTTGGGTACGCACGCTAGACGGTTTGCTTCAACGTCTCGGGCTACTTCTCTCTGAAGAGGATTCTGCGCCGGCGGTGGCTTCCATCATCCCTGAGTTGGACAAGATCGAGGCATTCTCCTGTAACGCGACGCGGCAAGCTCGGGAACTGCTCGAGAAAGCGTTGAAGAACCCGTCGTTGGTGGCAGGAGGAGAGTTCGATGAAGAACTGAAGTGGCTTCAAGCCTTTGTTTTATTGCAGGACGACTATCGTCTAGACCCAGATAGGTTCAGGGACCGATGGAGGGCCTTGAGAGGACACCCCCTCTCTTGGTCCGATGGCAGCGGTACTGATTGGGATAGTCGACTGTTCAGTCGTGCAAGTGAACTGGATTCGAGCTTAGGACTGGAAGAGTTCGGAGCCCTGCTGAAGTCACTCGATGTCGCTCGAGGTTACGAGGTGCCGCTCCATAACACCAATGTTGAGCCGTGGTCATACGGGACGCGGGATGACTACCTGGCTGGTCTGAAAACGAGCTACGAACTGAAGTGCGATCCTCCACCTCCAAAACCGCGTTTCCACGTCCTGAAACAGCGAGGACTCGGAGAAGACCTCGTCAGTGCTAGCGAGTTGAAGCAGCCAAAGGTCTTCTCCCTTCAGGCCGTCGCATACGCTGCAAGTCAGTTGAGCAACGTCCGACTAGCGAACCAGGACACCGTCGAAGTCCGAGGGGCTCAGATCGTTTACGGATCTCGGCCAAGGCTAGTAGATGTCGGGAAGACCGAGAGAGCGTACCTGTTGGGCGCTGCAGTCTACTACCCAGACCGCTGGAGCCCTGTCTACGCCCTTTGGAATCGATACGGACGAGATGCGCTCGAACGCATCGATGACTCGTTGTTTGCAGTTCGACGTGATGTTGTAACTCAGGCGCCAGACCCAGCTTTTGAGGTTGAGGTTGACTTCGATGCCTCGATGGACGGCTATGCAGCGGCCAACTCCAGCAACTCCGATGCTGATACTTCCGACTTGATTCAGATACAGATGTTGAGTGAGGAGGCTCAACGCTTGTTCGATCAGGAGTTCGCGGTGCTCTCCTCTAGAGTGCGGTCGCCAATTGCGGATGACGAGCATCAAGATGCAAGCGTGATCATTGCGCGAGTCGTATTTGCCAGACGCTCAGGTGACGAGTCGGCAATCAGGGAAGCTGTCGCTGATCTTGACGCGCTTGAAGCGCGTCTCTCGTCAAGGGGTTTGATGTTCGAAGGATCTCTCGTCGTCGTCCAACAGAAGGCGGCGGACGCTCAATCGATCGTGGGTCGGCACTTGCGCTTAGTTCGAGCTGAAAGAAGCAAGCTCCCAAACCAGTGGAGGATTCGTTTGGATCAGGAGCATCTGGATGACTCGATTCAGCAAATGTTGCAGGACTCGGGTTGGGTGTGGGAGTAGTGAATCGTCAAGCTCGACAAGTGGGATCGGTGATGGCTCCTGACTTGATTCGTAACCAGGGTGCAGCTATGACCACTAAAGTCGGGTTCCACCGAAACGGGGGCACTCATGGTTTGCGTCCAACAGGTTGGGTACTAAAACACCCGATCGTAGAGCGAGTTTGGTTGACCCTAGACTAGATCTTGTACTTCTCTTTTCGCTTTTGGAACGCGGATTCTCCTCCATCCAGAATCTCGCAAGCATGTTCACGAATGCCGCAGCGGCCCAAGGTTGTTGCGCTTTTTGGGTTCATAACCTGGGTGTGTTCAAGCGACCCCGACAAGTACTCGAAGGCTCGACTGTCCTTGTTTGGTCGGTCGGCTCCGTGTCGATTCGCGACAACTACGGCCTCTGAGTCTGCCCCTATCACGAGATTCGCATCGTGAGTGACCATTATTATCTGCCTCTCGCGCTTTCGCGCGATTAAGTAAGGCACCACGACTTCGTAGATTGATCTACTGTCGAGGTCATCTTCTGGCTGGTCGACGAGCAGTGGCCAAGGCTCTTGTGTCTCGTTCAAGATGAGGGTGAGTGCGAAGAGAGCTTGCTTGCCTTGCGTCATAGTGGACCGGGCGAATCCACCTATCCGATCTCCTTCTAACACTGCGGTGAAGCGGACCTCTGGCTCAAGCGCTAGCACCTGAGCCGCTACCTTTGGCATGGTGTGTCGGGCGTTCAGGCGTACGTCCTTGGACTTGATTGCGGCAAGGAAATCAGCTGGATTCTCAAGAACAGTCTCGATCTGAATGTGTTCAACATCTTTCGGGAAGTATGTGTTAGTTCGGCGCCGATCGAACGGAGTTGAGGCCGCCTCGAGTGCCTCTGGTGCAATCGAAATCTCTACGCCGAATTCCATACCCTCCAAAGCTGGTTGTGTGACTCTAAAAGCCTCCTTCAAATCCTCTACTAGAGCCGCACGCCCGTCTATCTCCCTAGCGATCTGCCCCTCGATGTCAGCCCTCGTCAGTTCAAGCGCTGCGCGCTCCGCCTCGATTCTGTCCATCTTGTCAAGGAATTCGGTTTGCTTCGAGTGGTTGGCGACAATCGCCGCAAGGTCTGTGTTCGCTTCATGCTTAGACAGGAGCACTGCATGGGTTTCGCGGAGTTCTTCTTGTTTCTGGTCTAACTGCCGACGCTCAGAAGCGCTGCCGACCAGCGCTTGAGAGAGTTCTGTCTCGATTCTAGCTGTTAGCTCAGCAGCTGCCAATCTGCGGAGTTCGTCGATGCGATGTCCCACCTCTTGCGGAACTTGCGACGCGGATGGGGTTACTTCGATTTGCACATGCACCCGACTTGGGATCGGAGTTGCGATCGTTTGGTCGTCGTCAAGGGACGAGTACCGCGAGAGTTGATCGACGCTGCTGGCCAGCTCTTGCGAACGTGTGCTGCCACTTCTAAGTTGTGATGTGACCCCCTCATGAAGCGTGATCTCTTCTTGAGTGAGTTCTGTCTGTGACCTAAGTTCGTCGGCCCTCGCTTGAAATTCATCCCGCAGCGCTAAGATGGCTGCCCTGTCGCCGATTGCTTGGATCTGTGTGGCGCATTGGTCGATTCGTTCCGTCGTCGCAAACCAATTCTCAACGCGGACCTCGATGTTCTTAGAAATGGTTGTAAGTGCTGCCCTCGTCCCTAAGTAGGTCGACTTCAACGCTGGAAAGGCTCGGAATAGTGAGGGTTCGATTTTCTTGTTGATTGCATCCGGCTGCTCACTGAGCGCGAAGAGCGAGTTCTGTGGAATGTAGATGACCTTACCCTTGTCTGCCTCTGGCGACGCCCACTCCACGTGTCGCTGCAAGTGTTCAACGTCTGCCCATGACAAGCCTGGTGCCGGCCCGACTCTCTCTGAGCTAACGCCGGATGCAGCCACCTGCTGTTGAACCGTCTCATCGGGGTTAACCGCGTGTGCAATGTAGGCCAAGAGCGCTGACTTGCCGGAGGATCGGCTTCCGATGATCGCTGTAAGGTTCTGGTTGAAGACCACCTCTGCGGGAAACTCTTTGGAGTCTGTGAATGTGATCTTGCTGATGTACTGGTACGGCTGTTTGGTATCTGGTCTGGTCGCCTGAATCGCAACTCTATGCTCTGGCTCGATGAGGGTCTGTAGCAGTCCCTGGTAGGTTAGGTCGGCTTTCACCCATGTTGTGTAATGTGCCTGATTATTCTCGATACCATGTCGCCCGAGCTTTGTTTCGAGTTGCTCGAAGCTGTGGGCGTCGCACCCGCTGAATACTGGCTTCGGAGCCACTTTGTCGCCAGAGTCGAGCCTACCAGTGTCTAGGAAATGATCTCTCGACTTCGGTCCAGCGAAGAACGCGTGCGAGATTTTGTCTGTCTCGTCGACTAGAGCGTTCTTGCGCTTCTTGCTACCCTTCTTGCCAGGACGAAGTCCGTCGCCCGTCGCAGAAGGAACTATGAGGGCGAACTCCTCTAGCGAAGAAGCGTAGCCAAAGGTCTGCTCCAGCGCCGTCATCAGCCCATCACGTGAGACTGTGGCGCTTTGATAATCTTGCGTCGTTCTCAAGTCCATGCAACTTACCGGTCGATTGGCCTTGCCTACAGTTGTCAGTGTCTTTAGCTCCGATAAGAGCCTAGTGGCGGCTTCCTCACTCAGGTCGGGGGGCAGAATCAGATGCACATTGACGTTATCGCCAGCGTCGTTCAACACCTCGTTCAGTCGGAGCTCGAGATTAGGAAAGAAGACCTTGCACGTCCTGTCATCCGGATAGCGAGCCACATATTCCGATTTGAATGCGAAGAAACCGTCCAAGGAGAAGTAGTCGGTTATGCCTATTGCTGCGACATCGCTTTCATGGATGATTCTGCAGAATCGATCCCAGTCGAGCTTTCCGTTCTTCTTGTCGTAGCCGTCCGCCAGCTTCGTACCGGGAGGATGTAAATGTAGGTCCCACTTACGCCATTCGGATCCACGTGGATAATCCATGAGCCTTCCCCCACAATCATTTTGCTGGAAGCTCCCCTACTTGCCGAAGCGCCATTTGGAAGAGCCTCCGTTCTCAGAGAATGCCAAATCAACTCGATCTCCGCTGTCAGTTTGCCGTCTTTACAACGCTCGTCGAGTACCTTGTGATCTTCGTGCGCCGCGCTTTGACCTAGCTGCCCTAGGAGTGATGAACATGAACGGAGATTGGTTGAGAACCCCAACCCTTTCATGTGCATGATTCTGAGAAGCTCGAGCTGAGGCCGCCAGAAGAAGCAGAACGAATGCCTGCAGTCCAAGCCGAAGGCTAGCGCAGCCCCTATGGCCCCGTGACTTTTCGGATGTCCAACCTGCCCAACTTGGCTAGTATGGCCTAGCTTGAAGGAACGATCGATGACGCGCATGCCAGCAGCCGAGGCGAAGACTGCCTTCGGCCGACTGATAGATGTCGCCCGTGAAGCCCGATCAAGGAAAACCGATGTCAGTTGACCTTCAGGACCTTTCAAGGCGTCTATTCAAGACCGCCGAGCAACTCTGGACGAACACCGCGCTGCGCCCCGACCAGTACGCCCAGCCCGTTCTCGCCCTGATCGCGCTGCGGCAGATGGAAGCGCGGTTCGACGTCGTTCATGCCGAACTGTCCAAGACCTTCACCGGCCGCCTGAGACCCACCCCACCGGATTACCACGGGCGCGGCGCGGTGTTCCTGCCGGAGCAGGCGCGCTTCTCCTACCTGCTGGGCTTGCCCGAAACGGAGAACCTTGCCGAGGCTCTGAACGCGGCGATGGAGGCCATCACCGAGCACAACCCCGACCTCGCCGGGGTGCTGCCGCGCGGTTACGGCTCTCTGCCGAACAGCGTGCTGCGCGAGGTGCTGCGCTTGCTGTCCCCGCTGAGCATCGAGGGTGACGCGTACGGTCTGATCTTCGAGTACTTCATGGGCGAGTTCGCCAGCGCCTTCATGCAGAAGGGCGGCGAGTACTTCACGCCCAGTTCCATCGTGAAGCTGATCGTCGAGGTGATCGAGCCCTACCACGGCAAGATCTTCGATCCCGCCTGCGGCTCCGGCGGCATGTTCGTCCACTCCGCCGAGTTCGTGAAGCGACACAACAAGAATCCCAGCCGCGAGATCAGCATCTTCGGGACCGAGAAGATGGAGGACACGCAGAAGCTGTGTCGCCTCAACCTCGCAGTGCACGGCCTCAGCGGCGACGTGCGGGTGGCCAACAGTTACTACGAGGACCCGCACAAGATGGTGGGCGCGTTCGATTTCGTGATGGCGAACCCGCCGTTCAACCAGTCGGAGGTCGATCGTTCGAGGCTGGTCAACGATGCCGGAAAGGCCGAGGCTCGCTTCTCGCTCGGCGTTCCCACGGTCAACAACGCGAACTACCTGTGGATCGGCCTGTTCGCCGCCGCGTTGAACGACAAGGGGCGTGCCGGCTTCGTTATGGCCAACTCCGCTTCCGATGCGGGCGGTTCGGAGCGCGAGATGCGCCGCCAGCTGATCGAGAGCGGCGCGGTGGACGTGATCGTCAGCACCTCGCCCAACATGTTCTTCACCGTCACCCTGCCGGTGACGTTGTGGTTCCTCGACAAGGGGAAGAAGGGCACGTCCCGCGCGGACGAGGTGATGTTCATAGACGCCCGCCATATCTTCCGTCAGGTCAGCCGTGCCCAGCGGGACTTTACCCCGGACCAGATCGAGTTCCTCGGCAACATCGTGCGGCTGTGGCGAGGGCAGGAAGCGGAGTTGCTGGCAGGCAGTGGCCCGAGGATGAGCGAAACCTTAGGCGACGATGGCTATCGGGACGTGCCGGGCCTGTGCAAGGTCGCCACACGAGCTCAGATCGCCGCGCAGGACTGGAGTCTCAACCCTGGCCGGTATGTCGGCGTTGCGCCGGGTGAGCAGGTGGAGGACAGTGACTTCCGCGAGCGGCTGGAAGCCTTGCAGGAGGAACTGGAAGGCCTGAACGCCGAAGCGGCGCGGTTGCAGGGTGTTATCGCTGCGAATATGGCTGAGGTGCTGGCGTGAGCGAGTGGAGATCAACAAGGCTCGACCAACTCGGAACGGTGGAGCGGGGTCGATCCAGGCATCGGCCGCGCAACGACCCATCGCTCTATGGCGGACAGTACCCGTTCGTCCAGACAGGAGACGTAAAGGCAGCGGGTCTTAGGCTTTACCAATACGCGCAAACGTACAACGAGGCTGGCTTGGCGCAATCGCGGCTTTGGCCCGCTGGAACTCTCTGTTTCACAATCGCAGCAAATATAGGCGACACCTCAATACTAGGCATTCCAGCCTGTTTCCCAGACAGTGTAGTTGGCTTTACGCCCCATCCCGATAAGGCTGATGTTGTCTTCGTAAAGTACGCACTCGACTATGCCAAGACGCGCTTCTCAGCCATTTCGGGAGGTGCCACCCAAGATAACCTGAGCTTGGAGAAGCTGGTTTCTCAGGACCTAATGGTGCCTTCCCTCGAAGCCCAGCGCCGCATAGCATCAATACTCGGTGCGTACGACGATCTAATCGAGGTCAACCGCCGGCGGATCGCGGTGCTGGAGGAGCTGGCGCGACGAATGTTTGAAGAGACGTACGTTGGGCAGGTGACACGGTAGCTCACATTGGGCGACGTACTGGCATCACTTGAGAGCGGCAGTCGCCCCAAAGGCGGGGTCACCTCGATAGGCGACATTCCCAGCATCGGTGCTGAAAACATCAATGGCCTCGCCAGTCACGACTTCTCAAAGGAGAAACGCATCGACACAGCGTTCTTTCAGTCGATGAAGAGGGGCGTCGTTCAAGATGGTGACGTCATGCTCTACAAAGACGGTGCGCACATCGGCAGACTTGCGCTTGCATGGAAGGGCTATCCGCACCGGGTATGCGCGGTTAACGAACACGTTTTTCTCTTGCGGGCCAAGCCGTCTATTCCTTCCGCGCTGATCTACTTCTTTCTTTCAAGGCCAGATGTGCGCCAGCGAGTCCAATTGCTCAATACCAATGCCGCTCAGCCGGGTCTGAACCAGAAGCAGGTCCTGGGCGTTGAAATAGACCTACCACCAAAGGAGAAGGTGGATCGGTTCCGAAGTCTAACTGAACCCATCCTAGACCTCATTTTCAGCATTGCCAGCCAGAAGCCGAAGCTTGAAGCTTCGCGCGACCTGCTCCTCTCACGCCTGATCTCCGGCCAGCTTTCAGTCACTAAGGCAGAACGTGAACTGGAAGCGGTCGCCTGATATGACAAGGGGGCTAACCGGTATAGTCGCATCAGAGGGTGGCATCGTCGAGAGACCAGCCCTCGCCCTTCTGCAGGATCTGGGCTGGCAGCACGTCGATCTCCACAACGAGCAGCCGGGGCCCGCTAACCCCACGGGCCGCACCACCTTTCATCAGCCGTATCTCGCCGCGTACCTCAAGGATGCGTTGTGCAAGCTGAACCCGACCCTGCCGGCGGAAGCCCTTCTCGAAGCTGAAGCGGAGCTAACGCGGGACCGTTCAGCCATGCTGCCGGTCGCCGCCAACCGCGAGGTGCTGTCGTTGATTCGCAACGGCGTTCCCGTTCAGGTGCGGCGTAGTGACGGCAAGTTCGACGACCTGCTGGTGAGGGTGATCGACTGGCGGGACGTCTCCGCCAATCACTTCCTGGTTGCCAGTCAGGTATGGATCGACGGGGTGCTGCACAAGCGGCGACCTGACACCATCGGCTTCGTCAACGGCCTTCCGCTGCTCCTGGCCGAATGGAAGAGCCCGACCAGTCCTCTGGCGGACGCCTACGACAACAACCTGCGCGATTACCGCGACACCATCCCGCAGCTGTTCCCGCCCAACGGCTTCGTGATCCTTTCGAACGGGCTTGAAGCGGTGATGGGTGCGTCCCACGCCCCCTACGAAGTGTTCGGGCAGTGGAAGCGGCTGGAGGAGGACGGACCGGACGATCCGAGCCTCGAGACCCTGCTGCGCGCCACCTGCGAGCCTGCCCGTTTCCTCGACCTGATCGAGAGCTTCGTCTTGTTCGACGAGGCGCGCGGCGGCCTGCGCAAGATCGTCGCCAAGTACCACCAGGTGCTGGGCGTCAACCGCGCCATCGATGCCGTCCGCCACATCGAGAGCAATCAGGGGCGGCTGGGCGTGTTCTGGCACACGCAAGGGTCGGGTAAGAGCCTGTCGATGGTGATGTTCGCCGAGAAGGTGCTGCGGCGGCTGGGCGGGAACTACACCTTCGTCATCGTCACCGACCGCACCGAACTGGATGACCAGATCGCCGGGCAGTTCGCCTCGGCCGGCGCGCTGACCAAGGACATCCGCCAGGCGCAGGCCGGCAGCCGCGCTCATCTGAAGGAGCTTCTGGCGGGCAACGAACGCTACGTCTTCACGCTGATCCAGAAGTTCAGCACCGCGGACCGGGAGCCGATGCCGGTGCTGTCCGACCGCTCGGACATCATCGTGATGACCGATGAGGCGCACCGCAGCCAGTACGACCAGCTCGCCGCCAACATGCGCTTGGCGCTGCCCAACGCCTCGTTCATCGGTTTCACTGGCACGCCGTTGATCCAGGGCGAGGAGAGCCGCACCCGCGAGGTGTTCGGCGACTACGTCTCCGTCTACGATTTCGCCCAATCCATGCGCGACGGGGCGACCGTCCCACTGTTCTACGAGGCTAGGAAACCGGAGCTACAGCTTCACGCCGAGGAGTTCCGGGACGAGCTCGACGCGCTTCTCGACGAGGCCATGCTAGACGAGGAGCAGGAGCAGAAGCTCAGCCGGCAGTTCGGGCGGCAGTACACGCTCATCACCGCGCCCGACCGTCTGGACAAGGTGGCGGAGGACGTGGCGCTGCACTTCGCCATGCGCGGTTACCGCGGCAAGGCGATGTTCGTCGCCATCGATAAGGCAACTGCCGTCGCCATGCACGACCGGGTGAAGGCCGGGGTCGCCCGCCTGATCGCGCAAGACGAGAAGCGGCTGGTGACCGCGCACGAGGCGGAGGCCGCGGCGATAACCGAGCGGCTCATGTGGCTGCGTGAACTCGACATGGCGGTCGTGGTCAGCCAGGGTCAGAACGAGATCGACGACCTGCGCAAGAAAGGTCTTGACATCCTGCCTCACCGCGAGCGGATGCAGAAGCATGACCTGGAGGCCAAGTTCAAGGACCCCAACGATCCGCTGCGGCTGGTGTTCGTCTGCGCCATGTGGATCACCGGTTTCGACGTGCCCACCATCGGCACCGTCTACCTCGACAAGCCGATGAAGAACCACACGCTGATGCAGACGATCGCGCGGGCCAACCGCCGGGCCGCGGGCAAGACGGCAGGTGTCATCGTCGACTACGTCGGCGTGTTCAAGAACCTCCAGAAGGCGCTTGCCATCTATGCGAGTGGCGGGGGCGGGGAGACGCCCATCAAGGACAAGGAGGCGCTGGTCAGCTCCTTGGAAGCTGCACTGGGTTCGGTCCGGGCGTTCGTCGAGCCATTGGGCGTTGACTCGGACGCCATCACGGCGGTGCGCGGCTTCGACCGACTGCGACTCATCAATCAGGCAATCGAAAGCTTGATCGCGCCTGACGAGAGCCGCCGAGAGTTCATGCGCCTCACCGCCGCGGTTACGAAAGCCTACAAGGCGCTCTTGCCGGACGAACGCGCTGCGCCCTATCTCCAGCCGGTTGCCGTGTTCCACACCCTCGCCGATGCGGTGAGGGCGAAGCTGGGGCCGGCCGAGATATCTGAGATCTCAGCTCGAATCGCCGAGCTGCTGGACGAGAAGCTGGAAGGTGTCGCGATTCTGACGCCTCTCGTGGCAGGCGATACCTCCACGGGGCGGGTAGACCTTTCCGGCATCGACTTCGACAAGCTGGCCACTCTGTTCGCCGCCAGCCCTAAGGTCACCGCCGAGAAGCTGCGCGAGGAGGCGGAGGACAAGGCTAGAAGAATGACCGAAGCCAACCCCACCCGCAAGCATCTGGTGGAGAGGTTGGAGAACCTAGTGGCCGCCTACAACGCCGGCTCTGTCGATGCCGAGACCTTCTTCGAGGCGCTCAAGACCTTTATCTGCGAGATGGACGAGGAGGAGCAGCGCGCCGCTCGCGAGGAGCTGACGGAAGAGGAGTTGGCGATCTTCGACCTGCTTACCACGCCGGAACCCAAGCTCACCAAGGCACAGGAGCAGGAGGTCAAGCGTGTCGCCAGGTCCCTGCTGGACAGACTGCGCAACCTCACCTGCGCCATCGACTGGGTGCGCGGGCAGGAGACGCGCGGCGCAGTTTTGACCGAGATCAGGCAACGCCTGAACGAACTGCCGGAAGACCCCTATCCGCAGGCGTTGTGGGACACCAAGGTGGAGCAGGTCTGGGGTTTCGTGCTGCAGCGCTATGCATGTGCCACGTACTGTCTGAAACACGTGATATGTGCAAACTGATGACGGCGTTGCCCCACCGCCACACATCGGGCCGGATCGGCGAAGACTAGTCCCGCCCGCAGCCGCCCACCGACTAACCTGAAGTCTTCACCTCAATCACTTGCTCGGGCGCCCAACGATCGTCTGAATCTGCTCTAGGCGGTCCAGCGCTTCGGCTATCCCGAAGAACGGCAGGCTGCCCACGAGTGCGCTGAAGACGTAGACGCCGCGCATCCACAGTGGCGCACCTTCGACGAGCAGCGCTGCCGCAACTCCGCCGATGATGCCTAGTACCGCCACGAGCTTCAGTGCTCCACTCATCGTCGTACCCCCTGGTTGGTGACTGAACTGTAGCAGCGAGGTGGTAAGGAGCCTCCGAAAAAGCAAACAGTGGGCCGGATACACCCAGGTGACAGCCACCCCGTATGCAGGAGAGGCTCCGAATCCCCTACGGCGTTCATGCGGTACTAGACAGGATACCCATGCCGCGTTGGCACGATGGCCCGTTAGCCAGACGGGCACTACCTGAGCCTCTTGAAGCCCTATAGGTCGACGCGATCAAGTCGGTACGAATCTCTGCAGTTCGACAAGTGAATTAGGGGCCGAGAGCCGGACAGGTTCAAGGTCAACTGATGCGAGATGTCAGCGTCGGCAAGTGATTCGACGTTTGCAAGGAACCCGAAGTACAGCGACTCGATCGCCACCTGCGTGACGACGCCACTAGGCAGAGAGACGGGTAGAGACCGTATTGCGCTGTCGTCATAGACGTTTGATGCGAGCAGCCGCAAGGCAATGCCCTGTACGGCTCCCCTAACGCTCACTTCGTCTTCCCAAAGCGCTTCCTGCAATCGTCGGACGTTGCTGACCAACATGTCCGCGATCCGCTCTTGGAGGTACCCTTCCTGACTCCTTCTACTCGCGTCGTGAACGTAGAGCGCTTGGAAAGCACCCAAGTCATCAGTTAGCAGGTAGCCGAGACCTACAGGCTCGCTAATGGTGATTCCGGTAACCGAGGGCCTAGTAGATCCAGCACCCGGTACGAACGCCGCAATAGAAGAAGCCCCCACGATCGCAGAGTCACGAGCCCCGACATTCGAGAGGTAGATGTAGGTCCGGCACCGCAGTATCGGAAACGTTCCGTCCAGCACATACTCGACCTGCCGCTCCTCGAAGACATCGACTACTTCGATCGACGCGGTGGAGCCCAAGCGTGAGTAGTGATTCTGTTGAACTGCGACTATGACGGCGACGACCAGGGCAAGCATGCTCGTGAACGTGCTGATCGTGCCTTGGTGCTTGGCGAGACGTTTGAGCAACCCTGAACCCCCAGCTTCATTTTGCTCTATCGGGGCTAGCTTCTTGCGTCGCAAGACCAGCCGGCACAATGCAGACTACAGACCCACTGGCCCCGCCGCCATGGCCGAGAGTCGGCATGCCGTTCAGAGTTTGGTGGTGGAGGCTAGAGCAGCCTTCACCGACGTGCGCTCTCTGCAGTCCGGCACTCTAAGCGCAGCAGCCCGACGGGCGATCCGAGATAACGACGATCGTAGGTTCTCGCGGCGGAGTTGACACTCTGGTTATCTCACTGCGGTTGGCATTCCGTCAGCGCACGCTGATCCCTCAGTTGACCTCCCCACCCTCCACGAACCTTGCCGCCGCCCTCACCCGCGCGGCACCTTCGACGTCGCCACTCTCCTCCAGCACCCGCACCCTCTGCTCCTCGATGTCCCGCAAGTAAGCCGTCATCGGCGCTAGCGCGTCCGAATCCAGCCGCGCCTTGATCGCATCGACCTCAGCGAGCAGCTCGCGCGCGGCATCGAGTCTCATGTGGTGCAGCTCGTAGTCGAGAGCCACCTTCAGCGCGTACAGCAGGCGCCAGGCGGCTCTGGCGCTCGTATCGCTCGCGCATACCCGCCGGAGCACGTCCAGTGCCTCCGTCAGGTAGACGTAACCCTCCGCGACGGCGCCCAGCCCACCAGCGACCTCACTGCCGCGCACCAACGAGTAGCCCAGCATGGCGAGGTCCGGCAAGGCGCCCGTTCGCTCGGCCACCGCACGGCGCAGCCCAACGGCCTCCTCGATGTGCTGCCGCGCCGTTTCGCCCGCCCCTAGCCGCCGCTGCAAGGTCGAGAGCCTCTCCAGTGAGTCCGCCACGTTGGCCATCGACCTAGCTGCCTCGGGAGCCATGCTCAGGTGGCGGCGCATCATCTCGAGCACCTCCACCAGCAGCGCCTCCGCCTCATGCTGGCGGTCCGTAGCCGAGTACGCGTCCGCGAGGTGATCGAGCGCCGTCGCCAAGCGGATCTCGAAATCGACACTCGGCCGGGCCGCTACCAGGTCTCGCAAGGTGGCGACCGCCGGCTCCAAGTCCGTCAGAGCCGCCTGGGCATCGCCGCGCAACAGCGCGTTGGTGCCGACCTCGCCCTGCACGGTGGCCAGTTGCAGGCGCCACAGCGGACTGCCCTCCAGCGCCAGGAGCTGCCGAGCCCTATCGAGCGCGTAGCGGTGAGCCTCCATGGCGTCGTCCATGCGGCCCTGCTCCTCGAGCCACGCCGCGTACAAACGGTGCAGGCGCAACGAAACCTCCAGCCCCTCCACATCCGGCTCGAACCCGTCCAGGCTGCCCACCACGGCGACCGTCGCAGTCAGTGCCTCGAAGCGCAACTCCTGCGAGCCCGCCTCCTCGTGGAACTCCGCTACGTCCATCAGCACTTGGGCGTACAGGCTCGCCGACCAGGGGTTGACGTCCTCGTCGTAAGTCTCGCCGGTGAGGCGAACCAGCCTTGTCAGCACGGAGCGCCGTGCCTCGACGTCGCCGACCGACGATAGAACGTCGTTGGTGGCTCGCAACCAAGCCAGGTCGCCGTCCAGCCGGCCATCCGAGATGCTCTCCAGCAGCGCCGCCTGCCGAACCGCCAGCTCGTGCGCGACCTGGAGCTCGCCCGACACGGAAGCCGTCATCACCAGGGTGTGCAAGCCGTGAGCGGCCAGGCGGCGCTCCTCCTCGTCGGCCGAGTCCGTGAACAACGCCACCATCAGTCGCATGAATGCCAGGTGACCGACTGGGCTCAGCTCGAGCGGCAGCTCGCCGAGCGCGACCTGTGAGACGACGGCGCGCAACGTGGCCTCTGCGTCGGCCTCGTCGTAGTAGGCGGGGAGGAACTCCCGAGCCACCTCCTGATAGATGCGCTGACTGAAAGCGCCCTGCCCCTCCGCCAGCCAGGAGACGTAGCCGTGGCGCGTGCATGCGTCATCCAGCGCCTCGAAGACCTCGCTATCAACACGCTGCTCGCTTGCCAGCCGCTCATGCGTGAAGGCCACCAGCGCCTGCAGGAACTCGGTGCCCTGCACGCCGGCCAAGGTCACCGCGCGCTGAACCGGCTCAGGACTGCTCGCGAAGCGCTCCGCCACCACGTCGTGCAGCCTCACGCTCTTGGAGAGCAGCGTCTCCAAGCCGGAGTCGGTCATGGCGTTCTGCAGGCCGCGCCCCTCGAACCAACCGCGGCTGCGCGGGTCCATCGCCAAGCGAACGATCTCGTCGAGGTACTGGGGGTTGCCGCCTGCCCGCTCGGTCAGGCGAGCGACCTGCCATGCCGGCAGGCCGGGTAACCGTTCCGTAACCACCGGCTCTAGACCGGTTATGGGCGTCAGCCGCAGTATCTCGACCTGGTCAGGCCGCCGCCTGGCATGCCGGCTAACCAAGGCAGCCACCGAGGCGTCGACCTCGCCATCGGCCGCCTCGGCGAACTCGCGCTCCCAATGGGTGACGAGCAGAAGAAGCGGCCAGTCGTCGGCCGCCATCGCCCGTAACAATGCCTTCACGAACGCGGTGACGCCCGGGTCCGACTGTGAGAACTGCGCGTCGTCGACGAGGATGACGGCGGGTACGGTGCGCCCGCTCGGTCCGCCGAACAGCTTCCCGAGGTCGTCGATGAGCTGATCGACGAGCGAGTCGCGCCGCTGCCCCAGCAGAGCGGCGGCGTCGAGCGCCTGGCGGTCCTTGCGCCAGGAGTCGTGGATGCCCTTGAGCTCCAGGCCGACCTCGCCAGCCTTCTTGATCAGGCTGAGGAACGGAACGAGGTCGAGAACGGCGTCCACCGCAACCGCCCCACCCACCTTGGCGAGCTGCCCCAACCGCTGCCGCCGGCGTTGCTCACGATGGAACGGCTCGAGGTGCGGAACCAGGTAACTGTCGACATGCGCCGCCAGCGCGCCGGTGGCCACCTGGTTCCGACCGACCTGGTCGGACAGGCGCACGCCCCACCACAAGAGCGGCACGTCCGCGGCGGCGTTCCAGCTTGCCGGGGGAGGGTTGACGAGCAAGTTGTTGCCGTCGGTACCCAGCTCCGGTGGCCAGTAGCCGCCTGCGCCCTGCTCGGCCTCGACGACGCGAGCGTAGAACTCTTGCGCCAACCGCGTCTTGCCCAGTCCCGACTCGGCTAGCAGCACCACCACGCGCGAACCTTGGCCATCCTTGACCTCATGCCACCGAGCCAGCAGGGTGGCAAGCTGGTCTTCACGGCCGCAGAACGGGGGCATGGGGAAAGGTACCAGATGAGGGTCGAGGACGCGTGCTGACCTTCTACGGGTACGCTGCTGATGCCGATGAGGAGATCGCGATGACCGGCCCGGACCATCTCGACGGACGATCCGACCTCGGCGGCGACCAGTCACGGGGCGCCAGCGGCCTCGAGAGGGCTCCGCCGAAGGTCGGCCAGCGCGTGTTCCATCGAAACTTAGATCCCGTGCCGCCGGCGGAGCCCGCCATGAGCTTCGCCGTGTTCACGGACACGCATGTCGGTCAAGGGTGGCGCTCGCCGCGCTGGGACTACGCGCAGCATCTCGACAGGCTGGTCGACGACGTCATGGACAACACGCTGCCGTGCGACTTCGTCGTCCATCTGGGTGACGGCGCGCTGAACAGCACGGCGTTCGTCAACGGAGTGGGGCTGCCCGACGCCCTCAAGGCCGACCGAAGGAACAACTTCGCTGACTACTTCTTGAGCCACGTGAACATGCCGCTTCACTACGTCGGGGGCAACCTCGACCTCACCGATTACGGCGACAACCCGGGCCCACCCGGACGTGAGCACGACCCTTTCGTGTTGCTGAGGACGTACATCGACGAGACGGAACTCAACACCTACCCGTACGCGATGATGCGCAACGGGATCTTGTTCCTCGCCGTGCCGGAGCTGGAGTTCGAGCCCTGGACGCGGCCGGCGACCTGCGAATGGCTGGAGTTCATGACGTCGCACCATCGGGATGCGACGACGATCATCCTCGCCCACCAGGCGATCGAGGACACGACACCTGCCGATGGCCCGGCGGACTCGTACCGTGGCGAGCAGGACCAGGAGTGGTGGGCGGACCTCTTCCGTCGCAACCCCCAGATCAAGCTGTACCTGCACGGGCACAACCACATGGCGGCCTCGTACCAGGGCAGCCAGAGCAGCGGCTTCAGCCATCCTGTTCAGGACTTCGGGCACGAGTTGGTGTTCGCGTCGCCATTCCCGCAGATGAGCTGGATCACCGACTACAACCTCGTCGATGCGACGGTCATCTTCTCGATCTCGGCGCGATGCATCACCGCGAAGGCCTGGAAGCAGGACGGCGTCCGCGGGAAGTGGTGCGCCGGGTTCGACCACACCTGGATGGTCCCGACCACCTTCGACGTCAACGTAGAGGACTGGTACAGCTTCCCGTTCCTGATCCAAGACGGCGAGACCCAGCAGACCGACATGAAGGTCCTATCCGCGAACACCACTCTTCAACTGGTGGGAACGGGTCCCGTTGAGCTCTTCTTTGATCCCTACATGCAGACGAAGGGCAGCCACGTCAACGAGAACGTCCTCGGGTTCGACGACGATCCGACCGACAAGGTGACCGCGCGCACTCCAGGGATGACGGTGCACGGGCCTCACACCCTGACCTTCCCTCCCAAGCACCAATGGGACGAGTACTGCCACGACGGTCGCGGCGGGCCGCCGTACCGGCTCTTCGGTGTGGGGACAACGCCGGCGGCTGCGCCAGGCGGTTCCTACACCGTCACGATCACGGCCAGGTCGCGCTCGGGCAGCGGCCGGCTACGGCTGACGATGAGCTGTAGCGATTGGGGAACCAGGTCTCAGTACAGCGTGCTGGCCGGGAGCTCGCAAGAGGTGATCTCGCACGCGTTCGGCACGGAGTACGACACGGTGACCGGGGTCTACACGGTTCCAGAGGACGACGACTCCTGGTTCGTGCAGGGGGCTCTGGCGTGCCTGGACGCGACTGACTACGACGTCTCCTACTTCAGCATCAAGCGGACCGGGACCAGCGAGGTCTCAGAGGACTTCAAGGTCGTTCTCAACGGGAGGACGTACGACGCGGGCACCCTCGAGCGCTTCGCGACCAGGGAGTTCCCGATCAGCCCCGTGGACCTCGTTGACGACGCAGGGGTCATCCGCCTCAAGGCGTCCATCAGCGGCAACCGCTTCGGGTTGGCTCGCTTGATCTACAAGGGGCCTCTCCTGATGGGTAGGGGTGCGCGGTTCAGGGTCAACGCCGTCAACGAGAACACGTTCGATATCACGCTGGCCGCCAAGCTCTCGGGCTTCTCGAACCACTTCAAGCTGTTCCCGTTCGCCACCAAGCACGGAGCCCCCGCCCTAGGGACCGACGACGGAGCCGGCGAGCTGCGCGTGAGCAAGAACGAGAACCACTGGATCACGAGCGACCTCACCACCCTGAAGAGGCTCGTGATCACGTATCCGACTCAGAACGGGCCGGCTCAGACGGACGGGTGACCCCGCCGCGAGCTTGGTTGCGTGTCGGGCCCTCACGGCGCAGTCGGGTGGCTACAGCTCCAGATGAAGCCGCAGTGCATCGTCCAAGCGCACCACTGTCACCGGGTCCAGCCGCGCGACCGGCTCGCCCTTGATCCGCACTTTGCTCACGGTGCGGACTTGGTTGGCCTGAACCTTGCTGGGCCGTCCCAACAGGGACTCCAAGTAGACGTCGACCGCCAAGATCCGTGAGACGTTGGAGGTGATCGGAACGACGGTCAGAGTCGAGGCGAGCCTGTTGTGCACGTCGTTCGACACCACCACACACGGCCGAGCGTCGTTCGCCTCGGACCCCAGGGGCTCACCGAGGTCGACCCACACGACGTCGCCACGGGTCACGACCAGTCCTCTGCTTCCAGCCCGTCGAGAGTCGTGGCCTCCCACTCGGGGTCAGCGTCCGACGGACCAGAGTCGTAGAGCTTCTCCAACTCCGCCTCCTGAAGCAACCTCAACGCTCGTTCTACGACCTCAGACTTGGTCGGAACACCGTAAGTGTCTCGAAAGCCCTCGAGGAAACGTGCCAGCGCTTCCGAGATCGACACCGAGAACTTCACCTGGGCCATACTACGAATCGTACTACGTACTGTACTCCTATGTAGAGCATGCTGAGAGACCGGCAACTAGTCCGGAGCGTACTCGCACGCCTCGCTGGCGCACTGCGCTAGCACGGCGATTGCCTAGGTGAGCGCGGCTGAAGCCTAGTCACCAACCCGCCACAGAACGCGCGAATCCACCAAGGCGCCACCCACCTTCGAACAGTGATCCTCCCCGCGAGTTGCGGCCGTTTGCTACCGTCTGAGGTAGCGCTCATTGGACAGGAGCGTGGCTGTGAGCCGTGCGGCTAGCACCGTAGCAGCGCCGCCACACCGGAAGGAGCGTGATTCGATTTCACGGTTCTCGATCGTAGGTCTCGGCTACGTGACCCTCTATCCAGTCGACTTCGCCGCCGCATTGCGGTTCTACGAGTCGGTCCTCGGCCCTCTCGATCGCGATGATCCAGACGACGAGGTGTGGGGTTGGCGCATGGGCGACACGTGGCTGACGCTGGCACCCAACGCCCACGGCACGAAACCAGGGAGTGAGCCGAGCAACGTCGAGTTCGCGATCGAGGTCGCGAGCCTGTCAGAGGTCGACCGTCTCTACCGCGCGTTCGTCGCTGCGGGGGCTGCGCCGGGATCGCCTCCGCGTGACACCGAGATGTACGTCCCGATGCGCTATGCGTACGTCGACGACCCGTTCGGGGTACGCATCGATATCGTCTGCCGCGCTTTGGGCGCCGCGGCGGCTGACGGCGAAGCTGACGCCTGACGACTAGAGGCGCTGCGTGCCTGAGCGCCTCCTCTCGCGGACCGGGTCTCCGCTGGCAACCGACTCCCCACGGCTATCACTACGCCGCGCCAAGCCCCGTTCGCCACAGCATGCGCGACCCAGCCAGCACCCCGACGACCGCGCTACCAGCATCGCGAAACGCCGTCACGACCGCGTTGTTCATCGGGAGCCGCAAAGACAGCTCGCCGCGTCTTATCAACATCGCGGGGGCCTGAACGGCGGTGGGTGCGCCACTCTTTACCGTCGCAGTGGCGCCGTTCGCCTCGATGACAAGCCTCCCGTAAGGCTCCCCACTGCGGTACTCGCCCACCAGTTCTGCGATCAGCTCAAGCGCTTCCTGCTCCGAACCATGGAACTCCTCCGGCTCGTACGGGAGCGTCTCCAACGGCGAGCCCATGCACGCGTTCAGGGCGGGGTAGAGAACCTGACTGATTGGCACGCCGTCGAGGTTGCAGAGCCCGACGACACCGACGCCCAACTCGGGCGAGAAGCCGATGACGCTGGATACCCCCTTGAGGCTGCCGGAGTGCGACATGACCGTGACGTTCCCCAGCCTGGTCTCGGCGAGGCCTAGTCCGTAGCGTTCGTCCGGCCCGCTCCTCACCAGACCCGCACGCATCCCGATGACGCGCTGGGCCGGTACCGGCGCGGAGAAGCGCTGCGGGGTCATCAGGTAACGCACGTACCTCTTCAGGTCGTTCGCCGTGGACTTGAGCATCCCGCCCCCGAGCATCCGACCGGTCGTCTGCCACTGTGGCGAGCGGCGCACGTCGCCGCCGGCGTCCCTCGTGTACAGCGTGGTGTGATCGGCGTCCTCCAGCACCCTGTCGACGTCGAACGTCGTGCGCCCCATCCCGATGGGCGCGAGAACAGCGCGCTCCATCTCCTCCTCGAAGAGGCGGCCAGAGACGCGCTCGACGATGTGGCCGGAGAGCGCGAAGGAGTCGTTGCTGTACGAGTACACCTCGCCCGGCGCACCGAACAGCGGCGCTGCGTGGGCTTGCAGCCACCCGCAGAGCCCGTCTGCGTAGCTCACCGTCTCGGCGAGGTCGCTGCAACGACGCCGGGCCTCGTCGTCAGCGATCTGGCTGGCAGCGAGGTCTAGCTCGCCGCACGAGACATCCCGCCAATCCACGCCAGGCTCAACGCCCATCGCCCCTGTGACGAGAGTCAGCTTCGCCTCGGCGAGGGTCGAAGCCTCGGCCACCGGATCTCCGAGCTGCGAGGCCACCCGCAACCACGTCATCGTCGGCGCCGGCGGCAGTCCGCTCGAGTGGGTCAGCAGGTGCTCGAGGGTCGGCTCGCCTGGAAGCGCCAGCGGCAGGTGAGCGCTAACACGGTCGCTGAGCTTGAGCCGGCCGGCGGCCTCCTGCGCCAGCAGAGTGAGCGCAGTGAACGACTTCGTCACTGAGGCGACCCCGAAGATCGTGTCGGGGGTGATCGGAAGCTCGGCTTCACGGTCGCGCCATCCGTAGTGGCGCTCGAACAGGGTGTCCTCGCGGTCGAAGATGGTGATGGCGAGCCCAGGGGCGCCGGTCCGCAACATGAGGTCCTGAAGGTGCTGGTCTAGTTGGGCGAAGTGGCCGGTTGGACCTGAGGTCATGTGCGCGATGGTACGCCTTCGAGTCGGACCGGGGTCCATCGGTGCTGATTAAGCTGCGCTCAGGGCTGCCTGACTGTAATGGTGACTCCTACGAAGAGCGACCCTACACTCCTTGCATTACGCCGCTAAGGTTCTGGGAGGGCGTTGAGCCAAGCCGGTATCGAGCTACCTCGTTGGCGGGGGCGCAGCGCCCTCCCAGTTCAAGGTGTCGAGGTACTCCCTGTAGACCCACGTCTGGTTCCGTTGCTTGCCGGTGATCTCGCTCACCATCCCGATCCTCTCCAAGGATTCGATGGCCTTATGGATAGTGGGACTGGACACCGGGAGGGTTTTGGCGGCATCGGGAACTCGCAGGAACACGCGCCTCCGAAGATACTCGTGGACCTGTAACACGCTGCCGGCGTTCCGCCCAAGTGCCTGGATGCGCTGTCGGTCACGTTCGAAGAGGGCCACGAGTGCACGCGCCGTCTCGAAGGCCTGCTGCGCGGTCTGTTGGACTCCCCGCAAGAAGAAGGCCATCCACGACTCCCAGGCGCTCTCCTCGCGAACGCTCTGTAAGAGTGCGTAGTACTCGTCCCTGTTCTCCTTGAAGTAAAGGCTCAAGTAGAGGGTTGGCTCTTCGAGTACCCGTTCTGCGCACAGCAGCAGGGTGATCAGGAGACGGCCGAGCCTGCCATTACCGTCGAGGAACGGGTGGATAGACTCGAACTGGACATGCGCGATTCCTGCTTTCATCAGAGCGGGCGTTCGTCCTATGCGATCGTGCAGGAAGCGTTCCAAGTTGCTCATCAGTTCCGGCACGTGGGTGTGCGGCGGAGGGACGTACCGCGCCAAGCCAGGACGCGAGCCGCCTATCCAGTTCTGGGAGAGCCGGAACTCGCCCGGATTTTTCTCGCTACCCCGTCCGCTAGCCATCATCACGCCGTGGATCTCGCGTAGCAGACGGCTGGACAGCGGAAACTGGTCCTCCCTGAGCCTTTCAAGTCCATGGTGCAACGCTGCGACATAACTGCTGACCTCTATCACGTCGTCCAACGGCACACCAGGAATCTCGTCGAGTTCGAAAAGCAGGAGATCGGATAGGCTGGACTGTGTCCCCTCGATTTGGCTCGATAGCACAGCCTCCTTGCGCACGTACATGTAGATGAAGAGTTCGGTATCGGGTAGCAGTACGGAGATGCCGTCCAAGCGCCCAAGTGCGCGGTTGGCCTTTTCGTAGAGGTCTTGTATCTCTCCGGCGAAGTCGATTGGTGGTGCCGGCGGTAGCTCGTCTGGAATGAAGGCGCGATACTCTTCACCCACGGTCGCGCCGGGTAGGTAGATGCCAGAAGGCTTGCGTTCTCTCACGGCCGCTCCTAAGTAAAGGAACTTTAGCTAGGATGAAGCTTAGCAAAGAATGCAGCCTAAAACTTTACTAACGCCCCTTGTGGGCGCAGAGACGGGATGCTGTCCGCCGGCCTGCGACATGCCCGTCTCCCCATTCGAGCTGGGGGCGGGCCGAATCGCCACTACAACTGCCACTTCTGGATTGCCGCTGTCCGTCACTCTTCGCCATCGCGTCCGGTGTAAGCGCGAGCGATACGCCGAACACTCTTGAGATGCGCCAGCTCATGCCAAACCAACCGCCGCAGAACCTTCCGAACGCTCCACGCCTCATCGGCTTCGTACAGCCGCAAGCGGTCCTCGCCATCCTCGAGCAGTCCCTCGAGGAACCGAACCGTCTGAGCCCGACTGCGCCGCAGCTGCTCAGGCCATGGAAGATCGGACAGCTCGCCTACATCGGCGCTGTAGTAACCCACTGAGGGCAAGTAGTAGCCGACCTCCGTGCTGGCGATGTGGCCGAGCACCTGACGGATGGTGCGCCAGCGCGCCCAGGCGAGGAAGTTGCGGTAGGGCGGGTCCCAGTCCAGCAGTGCGTCGGGCATCGGGGCGACGGTAGCGAGGAGGTCGCTGCGGCTGCAGGAGAGCAGCCGCAGGCAGTGCTCGATCTCGGCTGGGGCGGCTGGATGGCGGTCGTGGTCGAACAGGACCTCGTTGCCGCTCACGGTCTCGACGATGGTGACGGGGCCGCTACCTGCACCAGCAGACGCGGCAGCGGGCGGGAAGCCGCCAGCGTCGGATCCCGCATCTAGCCCATGCCCGGCCAACCAGGCGTGATAGGCCAGCAGGCGTTCGGGCACACGGGCGATGACGGCGTCGCGCGTCGGCGCCCAGGTCGCGAAGCCGAGCCGGCGCAGGTCCCACGCCATCCAGCCCTCCTCGTTGCCGCCCAGGCGGTGCAGCCAGAGAAGGGTGGGTGGACGACCTGGATCCAAGGCTCAGGTGGCCTGCAGCACCACGATGGTGTTGCCGTCGGGGTCGAGGATGGTGGCCGACGTGTCGGTCTCGTCGCGCACTTGGCCGCCGGCCAGCCTGGCCGCCTCGATGGCGGCGGCCAGGTCAGGCGTGCGGTAGTTGAGCTGGTGGCGGTTGCGGGTCGCTTCTACTCCGGCGATGGAGTTGGGGCAGAGAAGCAGCGGGATGCCCCCGAGGTTGCCGCGCCAGAGCTTGGCGCCGAAGGCCTCGAAGGGCTGCAGGTCGGCGCCGAAGAAGCCGTCGTAGAAGGCGACCATCGCGGGGACGTCCTCGGCGCTGAGGTCGATCTGGGTGAGGTTGAGGATCGGACGTTCCATGAGCTCCTTCCTACCACCTCTCCGCGCGATCGTTCGCCCGCTACCGAAGAACGTCGCTCGTGTGGGCGCGTCGCGGCTGACATCGTCGCCCACGTGCGAACGGCTCGCTGTCGACTGGGTTCGAGCGCCAGCCGAAGAGATCTCGGCACGTTCAGGACCGATACTGCCCGTTGCCCGACGACTCGGGGCCGGTGCCCGGCATGGCGCGTCCGACAGCCAGCCCGACAGCCAAGGTGTCGAGCACCAGCAGGTGGGCGATGCGCGAGATGAGCGGTGAGTGCACCTCTTTGCGCTCCAAAGGCTCGACCAGAAGGGCGATGGAAGCGATCTGCGCGAGGGAGGAGCCGGCGCCGGTGATGGCGACTACTGTCGCTCCCTGACGTCTCGCCAGACGTGCGGCGATCAGCAGCTCCTGCGTCTCGCCGGAGTTGGAGATCATGAACACGACGTCGGTGGGCTGCAGGGTGCGCGCCGACATCTGCTGCATCTCGATGTCGGTGTACGCGATGCACGGCACCCCAAGGCGGAAGAACTTGTGGTGGGCGTCGGTGGCCACTCGGCCGGAGATGCCCAGCCCGTAGAACTCGACTCGCTTGGCCTGTCTCAGTGCCTCGATGGCGGCTTCGATGCGCTCGAGGTCGAGACCGTTGCGGATGGTCGTGAGCTTGGAGATGGTGGCGTCGAAGACCTTGGTGGCGATGTCGGCGGTCGTGTCCTCGGCGTCGACCTTCAAGTAGCTGTAGGGCTGCGCCATGGCGAGGCTCTGCACCAGCCGCAGCTTGAAGTCCTGGAAACCCTCGCAGCCCAAGGTGCGACAGAAGCGCATGACGGTGGGCTCGCTGACGTTGGCCCTCACCGCCAACTCGTGGATGCTCCAGCGCACCACCTCAGCGGGCTGGTCGACTATCACCCGCGCCACGCTGCGCTGGGCGTCGCTGAGGTTGGGTATGCGGTTCTCGATCTGCTGGACCAGCAAGCTGTCGCTCCTCGTTTCTGGCCTTCCCGGACGAACGAAGCGCGACCCGCGTCCGATGACGAGCCGCGAAGTCATCGTAGGTAGAGGAGTCGCGCTGGTCAAGCGCTCGGCGGGCGCTTGAGAACGGACATGTAGTCATACTACATTAGATCGAAGCGCAGGGGGATTGACAGAAACACCCATTGGCATTACATAATCCGTGGCATAGCCATGCAGAGCCATCGCGTAGAGTCTCGAGCGACATCTGGTGGATGTAGTCAAACTACATACATGCTGGTGCCCCGATGCTGAGACGCGGCGGCCGAGTCAGACATCGGCGTTGGCGACGTTACCCGCTGGCGGACCTGCTGTGGTTCGTCGTCCTGGTGGTGCCGGCGCTTACTCTGCTCGGCGTCTTCACCTTCTGGCCCATCGTCCAGTCCTTCTTCATCAGCTTCACCGACTGGAACCTGATCCGACCCACCTGGCGCTTCGTCGGCCTGGACAACTACCGGGCGTTGTTCGCCTCACCCACCTTCTGGCAGGTGGCGGGCAACACCGCCGTCTTCACCTTCTTCACGGTGTTCATCCGCCTGGCGATCTCGCTGTTCCTCGCCCAGCTCTTGCTCGCCAACTTCCCCTTGCGGGCCTTCTTCCGCACCCTCGTCTTCCTGCCGCACGTCACCACCACCGCGGTGGTGGCCATCGTCTGGCTCTTCGTCCTCGACCCCTACTTCGGACCCCTGAGACCGCTGTTCGAGCTCTTCAACGCCACGGCGCCGGTCTGGGTCGCAGATCCACGTTGGGCCATGCCGGCCGTCATCCTGGTGGCCATCTGGAAGTCCATCGGCTTCTCGACGGTGGTCTACCTCGCCGGCTTGTCGGCCGTGGATCGCGAGCTGCAAGAGGCCGCACGCATCGACGGCGCGAACGAGTGGCAGGTCTTTCGCAACGTGACGTTCCCGCAGCTCAGCCCGGTCACTCTCTTCCTGGTGGTCACCGGCATCTTGCACGCCATGCAGTCCTTCGACATCCCTGCCCTCATGACCCAGGGCGGCCCCTTCAACACCACCAACATCTACGTCTACCACCTCTACGAGCTGGCTTTTCAGCGCTTCAGGGCCGGCTACGCCTCGGCACTTACCTCGGTCTTCTTCGTCGTGATGCTGCTCATCACCATCGCCAACATGCGGCTCTCGCGCCGTTGGGTCCACTACTGAGAGGTGGCCGGCATGAGCCATGAACACCGTCTAGATCAGGGCGCGCGACCGCGGCGGAGTCGACGGAACCGTCGTGGCGCTAGGCGCGGGGCGGTAGCGGTCGGCCGTTACTCGGTCCTCCTGTTGCTCACGCTGGTCATGGGCCTGCCCTTCTTCTGGATGCTCAGCTCGGCGTTCAAGGCGCCGTCGGAGATCTTCACCTACCCGCCCGTCTGGTGGCCGAGCGAGCTGCAGTGGGGCAACTTCGTCGCCGCCTGGCGAGCCGCGCCCTTCGGCACCTACGCGCTGAACTCGGTGCTGGTCGCCAGCCTGCAGGTGGTGGTCGAGGTGAGCTTCGGGACCATGGCCGCCTACGCCTTCTCGCGCCTGAGGGTGCCGGGACGGGAGATCATCTTCGCCTTGGTGCTCACCGCCCTGATGGTGCCGAGCGAGATCACCCTGATCCCCAACTACGTGACCCTGGCCAACCTCGGCCTCACCAACACCTACGCGGGACTCGTCCTGCCGTCGGCGGTGAGCGCCTTCGGCATCTTCCTGTTGCGCCAGCACATGCTGCGGCTCCCCAACGAGCTCTTCGAGGCGGCGGTGCTGGACGGCGCGGGACACGGGCAGATGCTGTGGCACATCGCCATCCCGCTGTCCAAACCCGTGATGGCGACCCTTGGCCTGCTGGCCTTCGTCAGCTCGTGGAACGCCTACCTGTGGCCGCTGATCATCACCGATAGCGACGCCCGGCGCACGCTTCCGGTGGGCCTGAAGCTGCTGCGCGACGTGCAGCAGGGCGATCCATGGCACTTGCTGATGGCCGCGTCCGTGGTGGTCGTCATCCCCGTCATCCTGCTGTTCCTGTTCACCCAACGTTTCTTCGTCCGCGGCATCACGGCGGGCGCGGTGAAAGGGGGTTGAACCGATCGAGGCCGCCGACCGCGCCCCATACACCCGCTGGAATCTAGCTCTTAGGAGGAAGTCGATGTCACGACCACAGTACGCCCGGCCCGAACCACGACCGAACGCTATCCGCAGGCTGCTCCTTGTCCTCGCTTTCGCCGCCACGGGCCTCGCTCTCGCGGCGGACCCGTCCGGCGGCGGCCTCATCCAGCCTAGCGGCGCTGGCGAGTTTCTGGCGCAGGCACCGGCCACCAGCATCACCTTCTGGCGTTCCTTCGCGGGCCCGTCGGCCGAGGCGCAGGAGGAGATGGTCGCGCGCTTCAACGCCAGCCAGTCCGCTGTCGCGGTGGAAGCGGTCTTCCAGGGCTTCTACCTGGAGTTGGCGCAGCAGCTGATGGCCGCGATCGCTGCCCGCAGGCTTCCCGACCTGGTCACGCTCGACACCGGCCTGGCCGTGTCCTTCGCCCGCGACGGCCTCTTGCAGCCGCTCGACGCGCTGCTCGACGGGCCCGACGGCATAGGTCGTGAGTTCTTCACGCCCGGCATGCTCGAGGCGGGGCAGGTCGACGGGGTGCAGTACCTCATCCCCTTCGCCATCAGCACGCCGGTGCTGTACTACAACGAGGAGATGCTGGCTGACGCCGGCATCGCTGAGCCGCCGCAGACCTGGGGCGAGCTCTTCGAGCAGGCCCGCGCCATCCACGCCCACTACGGCGACGGTACCTTCGGCCTGAGCTACGAGATCCGCTTCTGGTGGCTACAGGCGCAGATCTGGGCTCTCGGCGGGCAGATCTCCGATTCCGACCACAACACCTTCATCGACAGCGAGATCTGGGTCGAGCACCTCACCGAGCTGCAGGACCTGGTGCTGCGTGAGCGCGCCGCCAACATCCCGCCCAGCGCTGCCGGCGGCATCACGGCGGACCTGGCCAGCGGCAGGGCGGCGATGATGGTGACCTCCTCGGCGCAGCTCGCCAACGTCCTCAACGCGGTCGGCGACAGCTTCACCTTGGGTGTGGCTCCGCTGCCCGGTGGGCCGGCTGGACGGATGGTCCCGCTGGGCGGCAGCGGGCTGGTCATCCCTGCCGGTCTGCCGCAGGCGCAAGTCGAAGCCGCCTGGGACTTCCTGAGCTTCCTGGTGTCGGCCGAGTCCAACGCCTACTTCTCTTCGCGCAGCGGCTACCTTCCCCTGACCACCGAAGCGGCGGCGGCCTTGGAGCCTTTCCTCCAGGACAACCCGCTGTGGCGCGTGCCGATCGGCCAACTCGATTACGCGAGGAAGAACTCCGAGCTGCACGACACCAGGGACGGCCAGCCGGTAGTGACCGAGGTCTTGCAGCAGATCCTGCTGCGCGGCGACGACCCGGCCATCGTGCTGCCGCTGGCCCAGGACAGACTGCAGCAGGCGCTGCGCGAGGAAGGCTTGCGTTGACCCAGAGGCTCGTGGGCGGTCCGGCTTGAGCCGGCGCCGCCCACCTCTGCTCGAGACCCGGCTGGATGCTGGGGCGGACACCAGTACGCCCCAGCGCCTGATCTTGCGGGTTCCCGAGGGAATGCGGCGACTGGAGCTGCGGCTGCGCCTGCATGGCGCGCACCGCCGGACCCGCGTGGACCTGACGCTGCTGGACCCCGCTGGATTCCGCGGCTTCGGCATGACCCAGGCTGGCGTGCTGGAGATGACCACGGCCGCGGAAGCCGCCTCGCCTGGGGTGCTGCGAGGTGAGATCGTGGAGGGGGAGTGGACCCTGCTGCTGCTCTGGGTCAACCCGGAAGCCGGGTGCACGGCGGAGCTGCAGGTGGTGGTCGACGAGGAAGCGGCGTCCACGGCAGGCTCGTCCTCGTATGGTCCGCCGGAGCTCGTCGGGGACGACCCCGTCCTCGATCAGGGACCTGGCTGGCGCAAGGGCGACCTGCACGTGCACTCCAGCCACAGCACCGGCCGCCAAGCGGTCGCCGATCTGGTGGCGGCAGCGCGCGCCGCCGGCCTGGACTTCCTGTCCATCACCGACCACAACACCGTCGCCGCCTGGCCGGAGCTGGCGGTGGCACAGCGCGACAGCCGTGACCTGCTCCTGCTCAGGGGCCAGGAGCTGACCGCGCCCTGGGGTCATGCCAACGTCCACGGTGCGGACCGCTGGATCGATCCGGAGGCAGCGGCGGGCGGCATGAGCGAGCTCTGCCGGCAGGTGCACGACGCGGGCGGGCTGCTGGGCGTCAACCACCCCTTCTCCAACGAGGCGGGATGGCAACGGCACGACACCGACTGGTCCCAGGTCGACCTGATCGAGGTGCACCACGCCCTCGAGTACGCCCACAACGGCATGCAGCTCGCCTACTGGGACAGGCTGCTGGGCCAGGGCATGCGCGTCACCGGCGTGGCCGGCAGCGACAGCAAGGACGTGCACGATCCCAAGTACGGCTTCGGCCGGATCCTCACCTGGGTCTACGCCGACCAGCTCAGCACGGCCGGCATCCTGCACGGCCTGCTGCGCGGCCAGGTGGTGGTCTCGCGCGGACCGCGGCTGGACCTCTGGGCCGAGAGCGAGAGTGTGCGGGTACCCATGGGCGGAACCGTCCGCCTGGGTGAGCCGTTGGTTCTGCGGGCCGAGGTGTCGGGGCTGGAGGGGTCAGCCGTGCTGTACATCCTCAAGGACGGCCTGTTCCTGGCCGCCTCCGTCCTTCACCAGGACGGCGCGGTGGCGATCGGCGACCTTCCGGAGAGGCCCTGCGCCTACCGGGTCGAGCTGTACCGCCTGGCCGACGTGCCGCTCAACGGCTACGACCGCCGGCAGCGTAGCTGGGAGGCCTTCCTGGCAGCCTCGAACCCACTATGGGCAGGCGACCTCGGGGACGGCGGGGCCAAGGCCGCCGTAGCGGCCAGAAGAGAGCGATTGGAAACGAGGATGACGAAGTGAAGCGAATCTGTGTGTTCTGCGGCTCGCGGCCGACCGGCGGCCTGCGGTTCAGGCCGGTGGCGACCGAGCTGGGTCGGCTGATCGCGGCCTCCGGGATGGAGCTCGTCTACGGCGGCTCGAGCATCGGCCTCATGGGCCACATCGCCGACGCGACGCTGGAGGCGGGTGGCCGCGTCATCGGGGTGATCCCCGACTTCCTGGTGGCCAAGGAGATAGCCCATCGCGGCCTGACCGAGTTGCACGTGGTGAGCTCGATGCACGAGCGCAAGGCCACGATGGCCAGCCTCTCTGACGGCTTCGTGGCGATGCCGGGCGGCTTCGGAACCATGGAGGAGTACTTCGAGGTGCTGACCTGGTCGCAGCTCTCACTGCACGACCGGCCGTGCGGCCTGCTCAACGTCGACGGCTTCTTCGATCCCCTCATCGACTTCTTCGACCGTGCCGTCGCCGAGGACCTGCTGCGCGTGGACCACCGGGCTCTGGTGCTGCAGCACGCCGAGCCCAGCGGCCTGCTGGCCCTGCTGGCCGAGTACCGTCGTCCGGTCGCGGAGCCTAGCAGGTGAGCCAAGGCCTCCTGAGACAGCTCTTCGGCGTCGACCGGCCGGTGATCGGCGTCCTGCACCTGGCGCCCTTGCCCGGGGCCCCTCGCTACCGAGGCCAGCCCATCGACGAGATCGTGGCCGCGGCCCTGGCGGACGCCGAAGCCTACGTGGCCGGCGGCATCGACGGACTGATCGTGGAGAACCAGGGTGACGTCCCCTTCGCGCGCGCCAACGACATCGGACCAAGCACCGTCGCCGCCATGACCGCCGTGGCAGTCGAGGTGCGCCGGGCCGCGCGCGTCCCGATCGGCATCAACTGCATGGCCAACGGCGCGGTGCCTGCCATCGCCGTGGCCAAGGCGGCTGGCGCTCGCTTCGTGCGTGTCAGCCAGTGGGTGAACGCCTACGTGGGCAACTCAGGCATCACCGATGGTGTGGCGCCTCAAGCCCTTCGGTTCCGATCGGCCATCCGGGCCGACGATGTGCATGTCTTCGCTGACGTGCACGTGAAGCATGGCAGCCACGCGATCGTGGCCGATCGCAGCCTGGCGCAGATGGCGGAGGACACCGCGTGGTACGGCGCCGACGCCCTGGTGGCGACCGGCTCCACCACCGGCCAGGCCACCCCGGCCGGCGACATCGAGGAGATTCGCAGGGCCGGTCGGCTGCCGGTGCTGGTCGGCAGCGGCCTGGACGTCGGGAACGCGGCCGCCGTCCTCGCCAAGGCCGACGGCGCCATCGTCGGCACCTCGCTCAAGGTGGACGGTGTGACCACCCACCCCGTCGATCCTGAACGGGTGCGTGAGCTGATGGCCGTGGTGCGCGCGCTGCGGGGCTGAGTCATCACGGGAACATTGCCGGGATGAGCGGGGCGACACCGACCCACAGGGTCGCCGGGTACCCTTCGACTGAGACCTTGTGCCTGTGATCCGAGGCGGCGCTTGGTTCGCCTGACCGAGGTCGGGCAGGGAGGACCGAGATGGGCGAGGACCCGGGAAAGGCTGAGGAGCGGCTGGGCCAGGAGCCGACGGAGACGCGAGGCCGCGCCTACCGCGTTCCCGGCATCACCGTCTACTTCGACGCCCGCAAGTGCGTACATTCCGGCGTCTGCGTGCGCGGTCTGCCCGAGGTCTTCGACGTGAAGCGGAGGCCCTGGATACGGGCAGACCTGGCCGCTCCCGCTACCGTGGCTGCTCAGATAGACCGCTGCCCCTCTGGCGCGCTGAGCTACGACCTCCACGAGACCGATGCCGCCGCAGCCGAGGGGGGCGGCGCCCTCATGCCGCGCAGCGAGGACGCGGGAAGCTGATGCCGGAGATCGAGGTCGCCTACCAGCCGGAGTCGAAGCGCTACGTCGCCAAGGTCGAGGGTAGCGACGACCAGGCCTACATCGACGTGATGCCGGGCGACACCGCCTGGATCTTCAGCCACGTCGAGGTGGCGCCCTCGTTGGAGGGCCAAGGGGTGGCCAGCGGCCTGGTGCGCGCCGCGTTGGCCGACATCCGCGCTCAGGGCCTGGCCATCATGCCGCTCTGTCCCTACGTGCTGGCCTACCTGCGGCGGCATCCCGAGGAGGCTGACGTCGTGCATCCTCGGTTCAGGAGGATGCTGGGGGGCTGAACCGCTGAGCCAGGCGTCTGCCGGCTCCGCCGCCTTCGATCCCGACCCGGCGCAGACCCAGCGGTGCGACCTGAAACTCATCGGCCTCGACCGCCCGGAAGCTTCGCGCTTAGGGCGCTCTAGTGATCATCGTTGCTGACATGGTCTCCAGCCGAGTACCTTGGTTCATGACACAACCAGGCTCTGAGGTAGGTGGTTCCGCGATCAGTCTTCTTGGCGCCGGTCAGGGACGGGTCGCCGAGGCGTTCGGAGACCGGATCGTCTTCTTGGTCGACGGCGAGCGCTCCAGCGGCGCGATGACGCAGTGGATCTCGCACGTACCGCCCGGTGGCGGGCCGCCGCCGCACATGCACGCCAACGAGGACGAGGCGTTCTACGTGCTCTCTGGTGCGGTTTCGTTCCTCGACGGCGCATCCGGAACCTGGACGGAGCTGACCGTGGGCGCCTCGGCGTTCATGCCGCGCGGTACGTTCCACTCGTTCAAGAACACCGGCTCGGAGCCTGCCACGCTGCTCGTCACCACGACACCCTCCGGTTTCGAGACGTTCTTCACCCGCTGTGCCGAGGTGTTCGCGCAGCCGGGGCCGCCGGACATGGCGCGCATCTTGGCGATCGGCGCGGAGCATGGGATGAAGTTCGTCGTGCCGGGTGGTGAGTGATCTGGCTGCGTAAAAGCTCTCGGATTATGTTCGCGCGCTGGCCGAGTTGGGTTGAGCGCTTCAGAGATTGCCAACCTGGCTGGGGACGGAACTGTGCCGAGAACCGTTACCAGTACACTGGGTCTGAATGTGCACCGCCACTTGTAGGCTGGAACCGGTTTCTTGTCTGTTTGAAGATATTGTAAGCGGATCTCGCCTTCTTTTAGCACGACACTCTGAACATGTGGTATCGTAAGCAGAGTTCGACGCAGAACGAGTCTGTCTTTTAGGCGGGTATTCTGAGGTCTCGGCGTTCAATAGGATGTCGGCCCAACCGGAGGTGCAGTGGTGCCCACGCGGCGGGAGTTCTTTCGGTCGACAGGTAAGATGCTAGCCAGTGGCGTTGGCGGCGCGCTTGCCGCCTCGTTTGCCGGGGTGAGCGTCGCCCAGGATGCGCAAGAGACACAGCTTCATGGTCGCGAACATCTACTTTCGTCCAGCGGAATAGCA
The DNA here is from genome assembly GCA_964473205.1 of uncultured bacterium. GTDB lineage: Bacteria > Deinococcota > Deinococci > Deinococcales > Trueperaceae > CAYMRL01. The sequence goes on from CAYYOK010000002.1 coordinate 58,171, forward strand.
ATGGAAGGCGCGGCTTTTGTAGACTCCGCCGCGCAAGCCGGCTATAGTTTGGAGCAGATCATCTCACAGCCCGGTGCTATTGCTCGAGAACTGGGCTTTAGCGAGGAAGAAGTCGCAGTTAGCGTGGGGGCTATAGAAGCTCAGATTCAGCAGTCCGATGCCGCGGCGGAAGTGGCGGCATTTGTAGACCGCGTTATAGTTGATGGCAGATTCTATAATGAATGGGTCTTCCGGCCGGTCGATGTGGCCCGACAGCTTGAGTTCGACCTGTCAAATGATGCAGTTAGCTACATCCTACAAAGCGGGATGGTTGGCTTGCTAACTTGCCTCGGCCCGAACCCGGACCCCGGAACTACGCCGGACGTAGTACCGCGGTGCGATCCCCAAGTCTGCGATCCGCGCGCTTTTGGCCTGCCCCATATAGTCATTATTATAGTCATCGTCCTCTGGTCAGAGCCGGCACAAAGATATGTAACGGATATGTCGAGTGCGCATAAGTATTGATCGTGGTTACTAGTGAAACGCCGCGAGTATCTTTGGTTAGTATGCCTTGGCACATGCCGGATGAACCGTCTCTAGGTTTAGGTATCCTAAAGGCGCGGCTGAATGCTGAGCAGATACCATGCCGAGTTCACCACCTTTCTTTGCAACTCCTCCGGCATCTTTCTATTAGAACCTATGTGACTATTGGCAACGCGTTTGCCGTGAACGACTTCGTATTCTCTCACATTCTCGATCCCCACGTTAATGAAGACCAGTTAACACTTCTCCACGAGCGGGCAGAGGAGATGCTTTGGTCGGGTGACCTCTCTGTCGCCCAGTATCCTGATGCGGCGTCTGTCGTGAACATGCTTCTAACACTTCGACAGTCAGTAATCCCGGAATATCTTGAGAGTTGTGCCGCGGCGATTTCATCGTACTCTCCGACATGCATAGGTTTTACGTGCTTATTTGATCAAACTGTATCCTCGCTCGCCATGGCTAAGTTGCTTCGCGAGTCCAATCCAGGCGCTCTGATTGGAATGGGAGGCTATGCGCTAACGGGCCCCCTAGCAAGCCACCTGGTCGATACTTTTCCCTGGATCGATTTTGTCGCCGAAGGTGAGGGGGAGAATCTGATAACGTTGCTGGCTTCTGCATCAATCCACCGCGAGAAGCTTCAGGGAATACCTAGCCTTCGGCTTCGGAACCGAGTAGGTCATGAGCCATTACCAGAACCGCCAGTTGCAATGGATACCGTCCCTCACCCAGACTACTCGGGTTTTTTCGATGAGCTGAAGGAACTCGAGCTACATGACAAAGTGTTGGTTGCGCCTGACACACTCCCTGTGGAAGCTTCGCGAGGCTGTTGGTGGGGACAGCTCAGGCACTGTGTGTTCTGCGGCATTGATGACGAATCCTTGAAGTATCGAAGCAAGTCACCAGAACGAGTCATTGCGATGCTAGAAAGTGTCAGTAGTAGTACCGGAGTCAGGAAGATCCGATTCAATGATTATATACTTCCTTATAAGTATTTTGAAACGCTCCTCCCCGCCCTTACGCAACTGGAATCGGGTTATGTGCTTTCATGTGAGTCTAAGGCTAATCTTGGCCGTGAGCAGTTTGAGACACTTAGGTCGGCAGGATTCATAGAAATTCAACCTGGCATCGAGAGTTTTTCTACGAGTGTTCTTAGGAGAATGGATAAGGGAGTTACGGCGACTAGAAATATACTGGCACTGGTACTTGGCCGCGTGCTGGGAGTGACCATCCATTACAACTTGTTGTATGGGTTTCCAGATGATAGATTGGAAGATTATAGGAAACAGCTTACTATCGTGCCATTACTGTACCACCTTGACCCACCAGCAAGCACGGTACAGGTTCAGATCACGAAGTTTGCTCCGTTACAGGCAGATCTTGAGAGGTTTCCGCTGTCAGCGACAACCAAGCACCACCGATTCTACGATTTGATCTTTTCCTCGAAGTATTTGGAGTTGACGGGTTTTGACCTCGACGCCTATGCCTACTACTACGAGATCAGATATCAGGCGAGTCCGGCGCTTTCGTTATGCTATACAGCGTTGAGGCGTCAGGCAGAGTACTGGGCACATGCGCAATCAAGCAGGCCAGTAGCGCTTACGGTTGAGTACTTGAATGAAGGTATTGTTTTCCGCGATAGCCGGCAATCGGATGAGGCCTTGGTCCTTGAGTTAGATGACGCATGCAGAGAAGTCTATAGGCTATGCGATGGTGCGATTTCCAATCGCCAACGGATCCGGGCTCTAGACTCGCGTCGCTTCTCAGAGAAAGACCTTCTTGAAGCGCTTGACGTTCTTGTTTCTAACCGAGTTGTGTTTGAGGAGGGTGGGGAGTTCGTTGGGCTTGCTACGCCCGCAGTGGCTGGCTTAGAGGAGGCGCGGCCAAGGAAATCTTCTAGGTGGGTCTATCCGTATGTGTCTGACGTGGTTGGATAATGTTCATAGCATGTGTAAGAGCCATGCTTATCCTTAAGTACTAGGTGCCTTGCGAAACACCGAAGGTAGACTCTGGCTCTAGTGATCCACATGGTGGTTGCCTTGTGCATAGACCGCGGTACGTGGAGCAGGTTTTTCGACTCATGCGTCCGTGGCTCGACGATCCGACCACAATATTCTCTGGCCGACTTGAACGCCTCTCATATGAAGATGTTCCAGGAGCCCCCGCGCACCACCACTTCAAGCAATCTTTGAGGATTCAAACGTCGCCACCCCTGTGCCTCGAAGAGAATCCAGTAGGTGAGAGTCCTCTCGCCATGCCGGGAATGAAGCTCGTTTTGATGCTCGGTGTGATTTTGTCGTCGAGTGCGATCCATGGAGCTAGACCAGTAGTCATTCTGTCGTCTCTTCCGCTATCTGGCTCTTTCCGACAGTCGCTTAGCCACTGTGCGCATACTGACTTCGTGTGCCGGCTGCTTCATGTCGTACAGCCAGTCAGGAACCTCTGGAGGAGAACGCCGAAGCTCGTAGAGTCGCTCCTGCCAAGTCAACAGCTCACCCCCATCGATAGGTTTTCGGTTACCCCTAATCTGGACTCAATCGCATCCGCCAGATCACGACTCTTCCTTGCGGCTTTCGTAAGTCCCGATAGGGCTTGGAAGACGTCCAGCGCCGCGGGAAGAAGCGGGAGGACTATGCCGAGGAGGAGAGTCGAGCCATTCAGCCCCACGACGGCGGGCCGAACGTGTATCTGACCACCACCGCGACTAGCCACACGATCCCAGACCGTGCTCCGTACAGTATGACGATCACGCCTGGCGCCACCGGCAGCCGCCAGGCAATGTCATACTCAGGAGCCGCCGTTGAAGCTGGAGCCACGCGCTGACCGACCTGTTCACGCTCATCAGGCTCGTCTTTCGCCGGGGGCGTCGAACGGATGGACCGGTTCCGGGTCCTTCGTGACGAGCGAGTCCTTCGACTTCAAGTTGGCGCTGTGAGTTGGGCGCCGGAGCCTCATGGAGCTCGACCTTCTAGTCTAGGGAACGCTCGCGACCACGAACCTAACCCAAGCCCCATCCCGCGCCTGAACCAGCCTGGGAAGATCCCGCGAGTCGACGACTGCCGGCTTGGTGTAGCCACCCATCGTGCCCCGGTCGTTGAGCAGGATCAGCGGATGGCCGTCACTGGTCAGCTGCACCGCGCCGAGAGGGTTGCCTTCCGACCGGATGCCGTTTCCTTGGGCGGCGGCTTGCGAGAGCCGGATCCCCATCCGGTCGGAGTGCTCGATGCGTAGTGGCTTCTCGGTGAGCGCCTTCATCAGGTCCGGGTCGTACTGCGGCCCGGGTATCAGACGCACCGGCGCCAGGTCGCCGGGGCGGTAAGGCGCGAACGCGAAACCGTGTCGCGGCGTGGCGTGGCGAGCGGCGCCGAGCAGGTCGCCCTCCTTCAGTGGGCGTCCGATCAGGCCGCGGATGTCGACCGAGGCCGACCCCATGAACGTGGAGACGTCGAAGCCGCCGGCGATGGCGAGGTAGCCGGAGCGTCCGTTGCTGCTCGGTGGGAAGTCCAGCACCGACCCGCGGGCGACGAGCGCGCTGGAGTATGGCTCCAGCGGCACACCGTCGAGCTTGGGAACGACCCCGGCGCCGGTGAACGCGACGACCATGTCACGGAGAGCCTCTAGCGTCGGCCCGAGCAGGCTCATCTCCAGCAGCGGCGCGTTCGTGGGGTTGTCTACCAGAGCGTTGGCGATGCGTGCCGAGGTCCGGTCGAGCGGGCCGCTTCTCGCCAGCCCGAACCGGCCCATCAGCGGCCTGCCGGCGTCGAGGATCAGATCGAGAAGCCCTTTCTCGCGCACGAGGAAGGTCGGCATCTGCGGCTCCTCGGGCAGCAACTCGAGCGGGGTTGGAGGCGTGACCGAAGGCGCGGTGTCCTGGGGCACGAACCTGACGGTGTCGCCGGGCTCGAGCAGGAAGGGCGAGTCCCGGTGGGGGTCGTACATCAGGCTCGCGGTTCGTCCCAGGAGGCGCCAGCCGCCGGGCGAGGCGATCGGGTAGACGCCCGTCTGGCCGTCGGCGATCGCCACGGATCCGGCCGGCACGCGCTTGCGCGGCTCGTCGAGGCGCGGCGTTCGGATGGCGGGATCGACGTCGCCGAGGAACGCGAACCCGGGGGTGAACCCGATGGCGTAGACCAGGTACTCGACGGCCGAGTGGCGTTGGATCACGGCGGGCACCGACAGCCCGGCCCTGTGAGCGACCTCGCTCAGATCGGCGCCGTCGTAGACGGTGTCGATGGTGACGGTACGCGTGCTCTGCGAGGGTTCGTCCGGGGAGCGAAGGTGCTCGTCTATCAGATGACGAACCGTGCCCGGTGCGATGAGGTCGGGATCGAACTCGACCAGGAGCGTGTCGTAACCGGGGATGACGTCGAGCAGGCCCCGGACGCGAGTGCCTACCAGCCCGCGCACGACCCGATGGATCTGCGAGCTCAGCGAGCGCCCGGCTGGGCCATCGAAGCGCAGGTACACGTGCCCGTCTCGCCGCATCGCGCGCAGCCCCGCGTCCCTTAGGCGGGCGGCAAGTGTGCCGACTGGAGCATCACGTCGCTAGAACGGCGCCACGGTCACGCCGTTGGCTTCCAGGGTAGCCCGGACCGCCCTCGCGATCGCGACCGACTGCTGGTTGTCGCCGTGGATGCACAGCGTCTCGGCGGTGATCTCGGCCCAGCTCCCGTCGAAAGTTCGAACCCTGCCCTCCGTCGCCATCGATACCGCCCGCTCGGCCGCGAGCGCCGGATCGAGCACGAGGGCAGAAGGGTGAGAGCGGGGCAGCAGATGCCCGGAGGGCTCGTAGCCGCGGTCGGGGAAGGCCTCGTCGACGTGGCGCAGGCCGTGCTCTCGCGCCGCAGCGCGCATCTTCTCGCCGCCGGGTCCGCCGAGCACTATGAGCGGCGTCGCGGGCGCGACGTCGCCGACTGCCTTCGCGACGACCCGAGCCACGTCCTCGTCTCGCGTCATCTGAAGGTAGAGGGCGCCGTGCGCCTTGACGTGGTGCAGCCGCTGGCCTCTGGACCTGAGCATCGAGTCGAGAGCCCCGACCTGGTAGACGACCGCGGCGTACAGCTCCTCGCTCGACATGGCGAGAGCGCGGCGGCCGAACCCGACGAGGTCCGGGTAGCCGGGGTGCGCGCCTATCGCGACCCCCAGTCGCGAGGCTCGCTCGATCGCAGCGAGCATCACCACCGGATCGCCGCCGTGGAAGCCGCAGGCCAGGTTGACGCTCGTCAGCTCAGGGAAGAGCTTCTCGTCCTGGCCCATCTTCCAAGGCCCGAACGACTCGCCGGCGTCGGCGTTCAGGTCCATCGTCGCAAGGCGCGTCTCCCGCACGCGGCGATGGTAGCAGGGACGCGGCAGGCCGATGCCGCTCGGCGTGATCAGCTAGAAGATCAGCAGCCACTCCAGCGTGACGGCGTCGGTTCCAACGTTCCCCAGGCTGTCGGTGACGTTGAGCCTGACCTCGACCGTCCAGGTGCCGGCCTGGTTGAACGCATAGGTGTCTCGCGGTGTCCACTGCACCGAGGCCGCGCTGCCGACGACGATCGGCGCGAGGGTGCCTAGCTTCACCGTCCACTGGTAGGTGAGAGGCGTGTCGCCTTCCGGGTCGATGGCGGCGCCCGTCAGCGAGAGCGGCAGGTCGATGGGCGGGCTCGAGCCGTGAGTGGGACTGCTTATCTGCACGTTCGGCGGCAGGTTCGGGGGCGGCTCGACGACGGTGATCGACACGGTGTCGGTACCCGTTGCGCCGTGGCTATCGGTGCCGGTGAGGGTGATGGTCCGTGGCCCGTTGCTGGCGAAGCTGACGGCGGTCTCGCAACCGGTGCGGGGGAAGTCGGCGTCTCCCGCCACGCTCGAGGTCCACACCAAGCTGCCGCAAGGCAGGGCCTCGCCCGGCTCGCTCTGGTCGAAGCTGCCGCCGCGCAGCACGATGGACGCGCCGCGGTGGACGCTGGCCCCTGGCGCGGGCGTCCCGATGTCGACGGTCGGCGCGTAGTTGACGACGTTGAGGATGATGCTGGCGCTGCTCGTTGCGCCGCCGCTGTCGGTCGCCGTCGCGGTGATCGTCCGCGGACCGAGCGTGGTGAAGGTGCGCTCGACCTGCCAGCCGGAGCCGAGCGGGCCGTCGACGCTCGACGTCCAGGTGACGTTGCAACAGGGGAACGGGTCCTCGAAGTCGGTGACCGTGACCGCCAGGTACGCGGTCACGTCGACCGGGACGTTGCCCTCGCCGACCAGGGAGATCGCGGGTGGCACGTTGCCTAGAACTGCTAGAACCGCGCCTAGCGCGTTGACGTGCCGCTTCACGCGCGCGTCATCGTTATGGTGAGCCGTGTTCATCAGCACCGACTCGACCTGGCCGGCGCTCAGGCTCGGGTCGGCGGCCCAGATCAGCGCGGCGACTCCAGCGACGAAGGGGGAGGAGAAGCTCGTCCCGCTTATCGCCCTCGCCGCGTTGGCCGGCGCGTCGGGGTCGGGGCCCAACCAGAGCGTGAACGGCCCGAAGATGTCGACCTGGTCGGCGCCGTAGTTGGAGTTGGTGGCCTTGAAGGTGGAGCCCGCGGTCATGCCACCGACACAGATCACGCCGCCGTTCTCGCACGGCGTGTGCCAGGTGCGCTCCCAGCAGACGCCGAGCGTGCAGCCCTCGCTGTCGACGTCCTTGCCCTCGTTGCCGGCCGCAGCGAAGATCAGCATGCCCACCTGGCGCAGCGCGATCGTGACGGCCTCGAACGGCAGCACGCTCCACCCCAGGTACCAAGGGACCGGAGCCGAGTAGCTCATGTTGGCGATCCTCGCCCCGACCAACGCGGCCTCGCCCAACGCGTTGATGGAGGTGAAGAAGTCGTAGAGCGTGAAGACCATGACGGGCTGCGCGACGGGTCCGGCGGAGCCGGCTCCGCCGAAGCCGTTGTCGGCGAGCGCCGCGGCGGCGCTCACGACGTTCTGACCGTGCCAAGGACAGTCGTTGCCGCCGCCGCACCACAGCAGGTTCTCCGTGCCGGTCGCCGAGACCAAGGGCACGTTCGAGATCGCGATCCACCCTGGCGGGGTGTCGTCGTCGGGCTGGAAGCCCATGTCGAGCAGCGCGATCCTGACCTTGTTGTCGAGCTTGCCCGCGATGTCGAGGGCGCGCCAAGCGTGCGCGACGCCTATGGCTTGCGGCGTGCCGGTGGTGTGCGACGGCCAGTCGAACGCGTTCTGCGTGTAGTGGATGCTCCCGATGCTCTGGCCGGTCGGCGCTTCGGTGGAGGTGACGTCGGTGAACGGCCCCGAGCCGCCCCCGACCCAGTTGATCCCGACGACCAGTCCCGCTGCGGCCTCGGCGGCGGTGACGGCGATCAGGTTGAGACCGGCTTCGCTCGAGACGCCGTGGGTGCCCGTGGCAAGCGGGTCGAGGCTCCGCAAGTCCTCCGACAGGCTGGCTGCCGGGTCGGTCACGGCCGAGGTGTCGATCCGCACCAGGTACTGGTTCGGCAGGTCGACGCCGTACATGGTCGAGTCGAACGTGCTCAGCACCGTGCCGTTCCAGCGCAGCAGGAACTCGTCGAGCTCGTCGGCGTCGTCGGTGACGAGCCACGCCTCGTTGGCCACGAAGTCAGCTATCTGACCGTCCTCGTTGGCTAGCGCCGCCAGAGGTCGCGGCTCACCGTCCTCGAACCCAGGCAAGCTGGGACGCGTCGGTGCCAGATCGGCATCTACCACGATCTCTATGGCCGGCAGCGGCGGCTGCGGTTGAGCACAAGAAGCGAGCCCGACGGCGAGGAGCAGCGCGCCCGCCGGTAACGATCCGGCTGCTCGCCACAGCCTCGGCAGAGTCCTGGTGAAGCACCGCAAGAACCTCGAGGGCCAGAGTGCCACTGCACGCCTCTTCCTGGCGCCGTAGAAGGTCCGGCCTGGGGCGGGTGGCCTTCGCCGATCGCCTCGAGCGCGCGTGGAGGTAGCACAGGACGACAGCGCCGCACGGCACTCGCTCTCGGGAGAGTATGCGCCTGTCGCAGCGGATTGACAATCGCCTGGCTTCGGAGCCTGCCGAGAACCTTGGACCAGCTCGAGCCGCTGTCCGGGAGACGCGCCGAGCGCGAGTGATACGTTTGAACGCCATGGGCAACGAAGCCATCAAGCGCTCCACCCTCTCCGTCTGGGCCGGCGAGGGCGGCGAGCTGCACATGGGCGCGACCCAGGTGCCGGTCGTGCACAGCGTCGCGTTCGGCTACGACGACCTCGACCTGTGGCGCGACGTCGCGCTTGGGAACGCCGAGGGTCACATCTACGGCCGCAACACGAACCCGACCACGGCCGTGTTCGAGGAGAAGCTGAGGCAGCTCGAGGGCGCCGAGGCCGCGACGAGCTTTGCCACCGGCATGGCCGGCATCAGCGCGACCCTGTTCGCGCTGCTCTCGCCCGGTCAGCGCGTGGTGTCGGTCAAGGACACTTACGGCGGCACCAACAGGATCTTCCTCGACTACCTGCCGCGTTTCGGCATCGACGTCGCCCTGTGCGACACCCACCACGAGGCCCAGATCCTCGCCGCGATCGACGCCGGTTGTGACCTCGTCTACCTCGAGACCCCGACGAACCCGACCTGCAAGGTCCTCGACATAGAGTTGCTCGCCGGGCGGGCCAAGGCGCAGGGGGCGACGGTCGTGGTCGACAACACCTTCGCCACGCCCATCAACCAGAGCCCACTGGCGCTAGGCGCCGACCTGGTCATACACAGCGCCACCAAGTACCTAGGCGGTCACGCCGACGCGCTGGGTGGGGCGCTCTGTGGCGATCGGGACCTCGTCGAGCGCGTGTTCCGGTTCCGCGAGATCACCGGCGCGACGCTCGCGCCGGACAGCGCCTACATGCTCCTGCGCGGCATGAAGACGCTGCACCTCAGGGTGGAGCGGCAGAACGAGAACGCCATGCGCGTCGCTCGGTACTTAGACGGTCACGCAGCCGTCGAGCGCGTCTTCTACCCCGGCTTGGAGAGCCACCCGAACCACGACGTCGCCAAGCGCCAGATGCGCGGCTTCGGCGGCATGCTGTCGTTCCAGCTCGAGGGCGACTTCGAAGCGGTCAAGGACCTCCTGCCGAGGCTCAGGCTCGCGCACCGCGCGGCCAACCTCGGCGCGGTCGAGACGACCGTGGCTCCGCCGCGCACCGGCAGCCATGTCGAGCTCACGGCGGAGGAGAGAGCGGCGCTGGGTATCCCCGAGACGCTGATCCGCTACTCGGCGGGCATCGAGGACGCGGACGACCTGATCGCCGACCTGGAGCAGGCGCTCAGAGCCAGCTCGTCAGGCCGCTAGCGCCCGCAGAACTCGACCGCGAGGCGCTCCAGCACCCGCCTGACCACGTCCGCGCTGGCTAGGTCGACCCACTCGAGGGTCTGGTGGTACCCGCCGCCGACGGTCCCGAAGAGCAGCGTGGGGATGCCCTCGTCGGCGATCAGTGCCGCGTCCGTCCAGTAGGGGGCGCCGACCCGCGCCGGCGCGACGCCGCGTTCTGCCTCGATGGCCGCGGCGAGCAGCCGCTCGATCTCACTGCCTTCGGGAGCCTCGAACGGCTCGCGCGCCACCAAGGTCCTCATCGACGCCGTCAACGACGGCTCTTCTCGTGCGACTTCGGCGATCAGCTCGCTCAGCTCCGCCTCGACGAGAGCCGAGCTCTCGTCCGGCAACGTGCGCCGCTCCAGGGTCAGGCTGGCGTGGGCCGGCGTCGTGAACAGCTCGTGACCGCCGCTAGCCAGCACCGGCTGCAGGGACCCGACGTCGAGCAACGGGTGCGGAGAGCGCTCGCGGATGGCTCGGGCGCACCGCTCGACCGCGTGAAGCAGCTTGCCGAGGTGGGTCAGCGCGTTGACGCCCTCGGACGGTTGCGAGGTGTGCGACGCCTTCCCCTCGAGCGCGACCTCGAAGACGCTGAACCCGCGATGCGCTACGAGGATCTCCAGGTCGGTGGGCTCGGCGACGATGGCCGCGTCGACGCGCGCCCCGCTCCGCTTCAGCTCGGCGAGGGTCTCGCGGGTGCCGATGCTGTCGTGCTCCTCGTCCGCGACCGCCGTCAGGATCAGGTCGCCGGCCAGCCCATGCCGCCTTGCCCCGTCCAGCGCCAGCATGCAGGCCGCGAGACCCGCCTTCATGTCGCCCGCGCCGCGCCCGTACAGGCGGCCGCCGCCGACCGTGGGAGCGAAGGGAGCGTCCATGTCGGTCACCCCGACCGTGTCGAAGTGGCCGTTGAGCAGCAGCGTGCGTCCGCCGCCGCTGCCGCGAGCCGTCACGATCACGCTCGGCCGGCCGGGTCTGTGCTCGAGCCAGCGCACGTCCAGCCCACGCTGCTCGGCCCAGTCGGCTACGAACCGCGCGACCTCGGTCTCGCCGGCATGGCGCGGGTCCAAGGCCGGGTTGACCGAATCGATGCTCACGAGGTGGGCCGTGAGCGCCGCCAGCTCTTCGTTCATCTCGCGAGGATACGGCGTCTACGCGCAAGACAGGCGCACCGGCCGCGACTCGAGCTGCCCGACTAACCCGCCTCCTGTCCTGGCTGGGTCACAGCTCCGCAGGCGTTGCCGTCAATGGCCCGCCGGCATCGCCGGTGTTCACGACACCTCGCGGTTCGACGAGCATGACCTGCGCCTCCTCGACGGCCACGGGCCGGTGCTCCACGCCCCGCGGTACGACGTAGAGCTGGCCGGGTCCGAGCTCGACGGCGCCATCGCGCAGCTCGATGGTGAGACGACCGCCGATGACCAGGAAGAGCTCATCGGTCGTGTCGTGTTTGTGCCAGACGAACTCGCCCCGAACCTTCACCAGCTTGATCTCGTAGTCGTTCAGTCTCGCGACGGTCTGCGGCGTCCAGTGCGCCGTGAAGAGCGCGAGCTTCTCGGCGAGGTCGATGGCTTGCGTCGTCATCTCGTCATCGTAATCCCTGCCGTGAGAGCTCCCAGCGGCGACGGAGCTGCGAAGAGCGCTCGATGATGCCGAGGCGCGGCGGATCGGGCGTGCGCGCAGCGCGAGCCCGGCAGCAGCATCCAGCCATACGCTTCCGCTCGAGTGGCCGCGCTATACTCCTCATGGCTCGACCCGGATCCCGGGAGCCGGCTCCGTGCGCGCTCGGCGGCGGATGAGACCATGCGCGATTCGTACTGACCTCCTCACACACGCACGTTAAGCGGCGCTGACCTGCGCCGTTCGTTTCGCTCGGCTCGTGCCTAGGCCCTATGGGCTTGGGACTTGCCGCGACCGTGCTCGGCCATGGCTTTGCCGCCAGCCCGTGCCCGGTCGACCCGGGAGCAACCTGTGTCAGTACTACGCCTAGTGAAGGTAGGCTTCGACCTACCTGACGGCCCTCTGTTCGACGGATTGGATCTAGTCTTGGAGCGTGGCATGCGCGTCGCGATCAGCGGCGAGAACGGCGCGGGCAAGACCACGCTGATGCGCCTCGCAGCAGGGGAGCTGGAGCCCGATCGTGGCGCCCTGGACCTACGCGGGACCGTCGGCTGGCTGCCTCAACACCTGCCCGACGAGCTCGAGCTTCCCGGCTCAGGTGGCGAGCGGCAACGGCGCCGGCTGGAGGAGCTGCTGTCGCGCTCCAACTACCTGCTGCTGCTGCTGGACGAGCCGACTCATCACCTGGACCTGGAAGCGCTTGCCTGGCTCGAGGACCGGCTGCTGAGCGCCGCAGCGGCCGTCCTCTTCGTGTCGCACGACCGCGCCTTCCTCGACGCCGTCGCGACCCATGTCGGCTTCCTCGAGCGCGGCACCTGGCGCCTGGAGACCGGTAACTACTCGCAGGCCGTGGCGCGCAGGCTGAGCGAGGACGCGGCGAACGCCCGGCGGCACCACGTTCAGACGCGCAAGCGCGCGGCGCTGGAAGCGGAGTTCCACCGGCAGCGCTCCAGGGCGAAGAGCGCCGACCGCTTCAACCACAAGCGCGCCAGCGGCCAGGCGCCGATCCTCGCCAAGGGGAAGGCCGAGAACGTGGCCAACACGTTGGCGGGGCGGGCGAGGGCGCTGAAGACGCGCCTGGCACGAGAGGAGGTGGTCGAGAAGCCGTGGGAGGACCGCCGGCGGCTGAGCTTCACGGCCGAGCCGTCCAGCCCCGGCCCCAGCGAGGTGTTGCGCGCCGAAGGGCTCGTCGTCAGCCGCGGTGGGCGGTCGATCGTCGGCGGCCGAGCGGCGCCCCACGGCGCTGAGGAGTCCCGCAGTGCTGAGGAGCTCGGCGGCTCCACGGAGCCCCGCGGCGTGGACCTGCACCTGAGGCGCGGCGACAAGGTCGCGCTGATCGGCCCGAACGGGTCCGGCAAGTCGACCCTGCTGGCGGTGCTGATGGGCGCTCTGACGCCAGACGCCGGCCGGGTCGTACAGGGTACGGGGCTGCGCATCGGCTTCGCCGACCAGGCTCGCGAGCCGTGGGGCGAGGCGCACACGGTCGGAGACGTTCTGCGCCGAGTCAGGCCCGACCTGCTCGACGCCGAGATCTGGCGGGTCACGGCCGAGGTCGGCGTGCCTTCGGCTCCGAGCAGACCGATCGCCGACCTATCCGGCGGAGAGCGCCGGCGTCTGACCCTCGCTCAGATCGCCGTGTCCGACGGGCACCTGCTTGTGCTCGACGAGCCGACCCACCACCTCGACCTGAGAGCGGTCGAGGCGCTCGAGAAGCTCCTGTGCGACTACAGCGGGACGCTGCTGCTGGCGACTCACGACCGCAGGCTCGTCGAACGGGTGGCGACGCGGGTGTGGACGTTGGGCGAGGGAAGGCTCGACGAGGCGTGGCGTTGACGACAAGACCGGAGCACTTCGGCGGAGCTCCTGGCCTGCGGGTCGTCGACTACCGCAGCTAGGCCGCACCCTCCTTGCGCCTGACGATCTCCCCGATCCAGATCGGCGCGAACGGCGAGGTGCAGCCCTTGGGCGTGGGGTAGTCGCGGTAGACGCCCAGCCTCTCGCCGATGGCGAGCGCGCGCTCGCGGTGCTCGGAGAAGTGGATGCCGATGCCGGCGAGGGTGTTGTTCATCGTCCACTGCGGCTCCGGAGCGGCAGCTACGAGCTCGGCTTCGATCCTGTCGAGCAACGCCGGGAGGTCGAGGCCGGCCGGGCTCTTGCCGACCCGCTCGGCGGTCAGGCTCCAGAAGCCGCGGGCGGCCCAGGGGTCGGGATCGTTCGTCCAGGCCTGCCGCAGCGCCTCCTTGGCGGGATGCTGCCGCACGACGTACGAGTCGAGCCAGTCGAAGACCTGCACGAAGGCGGCGGCGCGGACCATCGCGTCGAGCTGCTCGGGCGTGAGGAGCTGGGGCTTCATCAACAGGATGGCCAGGAGGCGGGCGTCGATACTGCCGGTCTCCCACAGCTCTAGCGCCAGGTCGTGGTCGGTGCGGATGTCCTTGGCGACCTTGCGGATCTCGCCCATCAGCACGCCGTACTGGGGTAGGTCCCCAGCGCCGCGCTTGCGGTTGAGGGCGCGCTGCCTGTCGTTGCCCAAGGCCTCGAGCCTGGCTAGGGCCTCGCTCGCGGAGGTGCGATGATTCTTCGCGGTCGCCATGCCGCCATGATGCACGATGGGCGCCTACGGCCGGCGGCTCTGGACCCGACCCATGTATGCCTGCCGCGCCCCTGATCTAGGCAACTGCCTAGCGACGGGGTTCTTGGACCCTACGTACCTGCGCGCCTTCCGACCTAGGCAGCTGCCTAGCGTAGGGGTCGCCCGAACCACATGTGCCTGGGCGGCCTCCGAGACGCCGCTCAGATGAGGCGCCGCTCAGACCTCCAGATGCTGCCTGACGCTCGCCAGCCGCCCGGCGATCGCCTCGGCCAACCCCGGTGAGGCCGCCGCGCCGGCCGGGTAGAGGGTGTCGGCTTCGTCCAGCAACGCGCGTGCGGCCGCCTGGTCCCCGAGTGCGATCTCGAGGAGGGCAGCCTGCGGGATCGCCGCCATCAGGCCCAGCACCGCGACCGCAGCGCTGGCCTTGCCGCTGAGGGCTCGCAAGAGCTCCAAGCTCTCGGTCATGTGGGCCTTGGACACCTGGTAATCGCCGCGGGCGTACGCCACGTCCGCGACCCTCAGCAGGCATTTGGCGAGCTGCTGGCTCTCGTCGCCGGAAGGCTCGCGGGCGCCGGCCTGCCGGCGTAGCGCCAGCGCCTCGAGCACGTGCTCCCAGGCGAGGTCGAGCCCGCCCGGCTCGTTAACGACATGGGCGGGCAGCGCCTCGAGCAACGAGGCCACCTCCTTCATCGCCCAGGCGGCGCCCGGCAACGCCTCCAGGTTGCTCCTCGCCAGGGCCAGGCCCTCCCTGATGTACCCGCCGGCTTCGGGGTTGGGGGCGCCGCTCCGCAGCATCAACACCGTCGAGAGACGGTGGAGCGTCTCGACGAGCTTGCTCTTCGACGCCGGAGTGGGCGACGTCTCGACCAGCTCCCTGGCGATCGGCACGGCGGCCCTGAAGCGCGCCTCCGCCTGCTCGTGGTCTCCGGCGAGCATGGCGCACCCGGCGAGTCCGATCAGGCAATAGAGCTCGCTGTGGGCGTAGTGCTCGTGGGAGCCCGGGTCGAGCTCCTTGGCCCGGGCCAGCCGGGGCAGGCACGCGCCGTACGCTCGCGCGGCCTCCTCCAGCCGCCCCTCGTCGGTCAGCCAGTTGGCGTAGGCGGACAAGACCTCGGCGCTCAGCTCGAGGACCCGGAGGCTCGCATCCTCGTCCAGGGCGGGCAGGCTCATCACCTCCGCGGCCGCGCGCTCCCAGTACGAGCGCGCCAACTCGCGTCGGTTCTCCCCCTCCTCGAACGCGGCCAAGGCTGCGAGGGCCAGACCTAGCTGGGCGCGATCCTCCGGCTGGGCGCCCTCGGCACCCGGCTCTGGCGAGAGAGCGGCGCCGACGCGAGCCTCCGCCAGACGCAAGGCGCGCTCCAGCAGCTCGCGACGAAGCTCGTCCTCTCCGAACGATCCGAGCTTGGAAGCGGTGATGTTGAACCAGTCGAGGTCGTGCTCCAGCAGCTCGTCGGGGATCGTCCGAAGCAGCTTGGCGAGGCGGACCGCCAGCGAGCGCACGGCGTGGACGTCGCCGCGCGTCCGCGCCCAGGCGCTGAGCCAGTGCAGCGCGTGAGCCGCGCTGCGCCTGTCGCCGGGGTCGTCCTGGTCCTCGAGGAGCCTTGCCGCCAGGTCGTAAAGCGCGATGACCTGCTGAGGCTGGCTGCGGTCGAGCTCGGAGTTCATGCGCTCGCGCACCGCCGCCGTGAGAGCAGACCTGGCCTCGTCCGGGTCGTACCAGAAGCCGAGACGCGACCTGGCGACCTCCTGGTAGACGCTTTGGACGAACGCTCCCATCCCCGGGAAGGTCGCGGCGAGGTAGGCGTGCGGGCTCTCGGCGTTGGCCACGGCGGCCTGGAGCGAGCCCGGCTCCTCGGCCAGCGCCACGGCGGTGGTCTCGATCATCTCGCTGATGAACTCGTTGCCCTGCAGGCCCGCCAGCACCACCGCCTTCTGGACCTCCTCGGGGCTCTGCATCAGGCGCCTCCTGATCAGGTCGACGAGGCCGGTGCTGGCCGCCAGGAGCTCGGCCAGGGCCGCGTCGGTCAGGGCGCCGGCCGAGTCGCGGCCTATGAACATGCCCTTGCCGCCGAGGTCGACGAGGCGCAAGACCTCGCCTAAGAAGCGCGGGTTGCCGCCGGCGCGCTCCAGGACGGCGGCCG
>CAYYOK010000002.1:74361-98132 GCA_964473205.1 uncultured bacterium
CCGCCTGCTCCTGGCTGAGGCCGGGCAGCCTCGAGGCGAGCAGCGGCCCGAGGTCCGCGATCGGCCCCAGGGTCAACGCCCCCATGCGCAGCGCCGGCCCCGTCTCGGGCTGCGCCCGGTTCGCGACGGTCACGAGCGCGCCGGCGATCGTCGCCGTGCCAGCGGCTCCGGCCTGCTCCGTCCACTCGCGCTGCCAGTGCGTGACCAGGAGCAGCAGCGGCCAGCCGGCGACTCCCGCGGCGCTCAGCAGCTCGAGGACGAACTCGGCCATGGCCGGATCGAAGGGGCTGTACTGCGCGTCGTCGATGACGATGACAGCCGGCACGCGCAGCTCCGCGGGCGCGGAGAAGAGCTTGCCGAGGTCGGCGATGACCTCCTCCACCAGCGAGGTCCGCCGCTCCTGCGCCTGCTCCTGCGCGCTGAGAACCTGCTGGTCCTTGCGCCAGCCGGCGTGGATGCCCTTCAGCTCCAGGCCGACCTCGCCGAACTTCTTGAGAAGCCCCAGGACCGGCACGAGGTCGAGCGCGAGGTCCACCGCGACGGCGCCGCCCACCTTGGCCAGGTCCCTGACGCGTTGGCGGCGGCGCAGCTCCCGGTTGAGCGGCTCCAAGTGAGGCACGAGGTAGGGGGCGACGTGGCTCGCCAACGCGCCGGCCACGACCTGGTTGTGGTCCTGCGGGTTGGTGAGGCGGATGCCCCACCACAGGAACGGCAGGGGAGAGTCCGCGTCCCAGCTCGCCTCCGGTGGGTTGACGTAGAGGTTGTTGCCGTCCTGGGCGAGGTCGGCGGGCCAGTAACCGCCGCCTTCGCCCTGCTCGCGGGCTACCAGCCAGGCATAGAACTCCTGCACCAGGCGCGTCTTGCCGAGACCCGACTCGCCGAGGATCGCGACGGCGCGCGGACCGTCGCCGCGGCGCACGTCCTCCCACGAACCCTGCAGCGCGCCGAGCTGCTCCTCGCGCCCGCAGAAGGATCGCCTCGCTTCGGTCACCCGGTGATCCACGGAGAGCGCCAGTCCGTCAGTTGATGCTGCTCAGCCGCAGCCGGACATAGGAGGAGCCCTGGCCAACCTGCTGCTCCAGGTACGACTCGAGCAGCCAGCCGCTGGCAGAGTCGTAGACCAGCCAGGCGCTCTCGCCGTTGGAGCTGATGTTGAGCGTGACGGTGCGGTCGGTGACGTTCTGGACGACGGTCCTGATGTTGGTGATCGGGTCGAGGTCTACCTGCTGCTCCGGTCTCAGCCCGCGCAGCACCTCGGGAGCGACGAACAGGCTGCCGGCGCCCATGGCCATGGTGATGACGGTGCTGCCTTCGCTGACGTCGGGGATGGAGGTGACGGCGTTCTGACGCCTGGTGATCGACTTCAGCGAGAGCCACTGCGCGCCGGCGGCGTCCACGACGAAGCGCGTCTCGCACGGCAGCTCGACCGCGTTGCCGGCCAACTGCGTGCCGCTGACGCAGTCGTAGACGATCTCCCGCACGCCGCGGACGTGGTCGGGGAGGAGAGCGCTGGCGGTGGGCAGCTGGTAGGTCCTGACGTTGAGGAGCTCGGTGAACGTCAGCGTCGAACCGCCGGATCCGGCGGTCACGACGTTGCCGGGGCCGAGCGTCGGGATGGCGCCGCCCTGGATGGCCGTCGATCCGACCAGCAGGAAGCCGGTGGCGAGCTCGTAGGTCGCCTGGCTGACCGAGCCGGCCCCAACGGTCCTGTGGCCGACCACCTCGACGACGTTGCCGTTCCTGAGCTGGATCTGGCCGCGCGTCACCGTCAGGCCAGGGGTGATGAACGCCTGGTTCTGGCCGAGCAGGCCGGGCGCCACCCAGTAGTCGGCGCACGCCTCGCTGGGGGTGACGAAGCCGGAGGTCCCCAGCGTCGTCAGCGCGTTGGTCATCACGTCGACGCCCAGGATGGTGACGGCGCCGACGCAGACCTGGTCGTCGGCGTAGACGACGTCGACCTGCGTGAAGCCGTGCCCGCCGGCTCCAGGCACGTCGTAGGTCGAGTAGGTGCGGCCGGTGGCCGGGTCCTTCAGGTCGCCGTTGATGTCGGGCTGCAGGCCTTGGACGGAGCCCGGCACTATCGCGCTCGAGGCGTAGAACGTCAGGCGCGTGGTGGTGTGCGGGCCTTGGGCCGCCGCCAGTGAGCCGACGACGAGGCTGGCCGCGACGGCGAACAGGCGGACACGCCAAGAGCGGCGCTCGCGCCGGGAGCTCAGGGGACCGGCCGAGGAGCGGTCGGTGACAAGCTCAGAACGACCCCTCCGCACGCTCGTATCGGTTTTCGGCATGAGGCATTATGCGGGATATCCGCGGCCCAACACGTGACGGCCCCGTTCCGGACAGGGTAGCCGGAACGGGGCCGAGAAGGACGCGACCGATCGCGTCTTCGACTGCTCAGGGTTGGTGAGGCACGAAGTTGCAGGTGGCCCCGCAGTAGGCGTTGATCGACAGCACGTAGTCGGTGTAGTAGGGCTCGTTGAACACCGGGACTATGTGCATCACGTACTGGCCGGTCACGCCGGTGTTCGGCACCGCGATGTTCCGCGTGGTGTTGCACAGCGTGCTGAGGCCGATCTTGGCGCCGCTGGTGTCTCGCAGGTCGGCGCGGATGGGGCTAGGAGACGCGGTGGAGCCGCACTCGAGGGTCACGCGGATGGTCGTCGTGTTCGACTGCCCGTGCACTAGCCGGATGTCGATGAAGTCGCCGGGATCGGCGGGGGTGCCGAGCTCGTCGCGCAGCTGGATGCCCTTGACGTCGAGCCGTGAGGTGGAGTTGAACGGCAGGCCCTCGACCCACAGTGGGTTGCCGGCCGTGACGCGGAACTGCACGAACAGGCCCGGGTTGGAGGCAGAGTCGCCGTCGTTGGGTGCGGTCGGCTGGTAGCTGACCGCGACCGTGGCGGTGGCGTCGGGCAGCACCAGCGTCGGAGAGGTCGTGACGACCGGCGTGTAGCTGAGGCCGCCAGCGGAGACGCTTCCGGCCGTGACGTCGTAGTAGGCAGGCGTCAGGTTGCTCAGGGTCGCGCTGGCCGTCAGGTTCTGGTCGAAGCCGCTGGGGCCGCTGACGTTGACGTTGGCGGCGGTGCCGGAAGGGAGTCCGGTGATGTCTACCTGCAGCGAGCCGACGACACCGGGATCGAGGTACGCGTACGTGACGGTGACCGTAGCGCTGCCGCCGGCCGTAACGGTGGCGGGAGAGCCACTGATCGTGGCGGCGTACTCGTCGTCACCATCCGTGGCGGTCTCCGCCGTGACCGTGTAGACCCCAGGCTCGACGGAGCTGAAGGTGGTCGTGGTGGAGCGTGACTCGTCGAAGCCGTTGGGGCCCAGGACTGTGAACTCGCCGTCGACGCCTGCCGGCAGGCCGCTGACGATGACGGTGAGGGAGCCCGGCGCCGTCGACGCCGCCTGGTAGATCACAGTGACGGTCGCCAGGGCACCGGTGCTGACCGCGGCGGGTGAGCCAGAGACGCTCGCCTGGTACTCGATCCCCTCGTGCTCGACCGTGGCAGCGGTGACGAAGTAGCTACCCGGCGGCAGGCCGGCGAAGGTCTCGGATGCCGCGATGGTGTCGCTGAAGCCGTCGGGGCCGGACACGCTGACCTGGCCAGAGGCACCTGAGGGGAGCCCGCTCACCAGCACCGCGAGGTTGCCCGGCTGCCCCGGGTCGATGGGGTCGGTCTCGCAGGCCGCGAGCACCGCCGTCGCCAGCGCTGCGAGCGCCGCCGTGAGAACGAGCCGGAACTGCTTGCGTCTGTTGGTCATGCCTTGCCTCCTGTGGTCCGCCCGCGGGGGTCGCGGGTCAGTAGTCGCCGTAGTCGAAGGAGCCGCTGGACGGGTCGTAGCTCGAGCAGCCGGCGGCGGCCCAGCAGCCCTGCGTGTTGAAGGTGTCGTTCCAGGTGCCTTGGTCGACGAAGCTGCCGGTGCACTCCTCGAACGAGCCGCACTGGCCGCCGCTGGTGCTCGTCGCGCCGGATCCGCTCGCGCCGGCGCCGACCCACGCAGCGACGGTCTCCTCGCCGAACGCGAGGACGAGCACGCCCAACGCGAACTCGATCCGGTCCTCCTGCGACGCGGTCGGCCAGTTCGCCTGCACGCGCAGCCAGATGTCGCGAGCGCTGGCCAGTACGAGCTGGTCGACCTGCTCCGCGCTGGGGTAGCTGGCGGCCACGGCGTGGACCAGCTCCAGGCGCTCGGCGTCGGTGAACGAGTAGGCGTAGCCGACCTGCGCCAGCACGAACTCGAACGCCTCGATGAATGCCAGCGCGTTGTCCAGGGTCAGGCTCGCGTAGGCGCCGACCGCTATGACCTGGTCGCTGTCCGCGGGTGCCGCGCCCGACCGACCGAAGCCGGGGGACTGGCCGGCGGCGGTGGCGAGCAGCAGCACCCCGCACAGCACAAAGCTCAGCGCGAACCTGAATCGACATTGCCACGAAGCTCTCACGTTCCTCCTCACCGCAGCCCGCGCCGCTCGCTCAGCGAGCGCAAGAACGCGATGGCCGCTTCCCACGACGCGAACTCGTGAACCTGGCGGGACCTGAGGTCGTGGAGGAGGATGCGCAGGCCCTCACGCGCCTCGACGACCCTGACGATCCAGCTAGACCTGACTGTCGGTCGTGCCATGCGGGGAGGTTGTCAGAGGGGGCGTTACGCGAGCGTCACTCCTGCGCAGCTAGCGCGGGCAGGCGGTGGCGTGATGGCTCGTGCGTCGCGTGTGCGGCAGGCGCGCTACTTCCTGGCGGCCATCGCGTCTTCCAGGCGGCGACGCTGATGCGCGGGTAGCCGGCTGGCGTCCAGGTCGGGCAGCAACTGCCTCAGGCGCTCGACCTGCTCGCGGCTGCCGAACCGGTAGACGGCGATCGCGACGGATCCAAGAGCCACCGCGAAGTCGGTCGTCGGCAGCGCGTCCAGTGCGTCGTCGAGCATCCGCGGGGTCTGGTGCGCGCCGAGCTCGGCGTTGCACTCGGCACAGCGCGCCAGCGCGATGAGCCGCAGATGCGGCTGCAGCTCGCCCCGGGTGAGCAGCGTGTAGTGCTCGAGCGCCTCGCGGAAGCGTCCGGCCTGGAAGTAGTTCGCAGCGAGGTTGACGCGCAGCACCGGCACGTTGTCGTAGTCACCGAGGCCGAGCGCCTCCTCGGCCCTTGCGAACGCGTCCTCGTAGCGGCCGAGGTCGGCGTAGCAGAACAGCAGGTTGAGGCAGGCGTCGACCTGCAGGTAACGCGAGCCGAGCGCCTTGGCGAGCGCCAGCGCCTCGAGGTGCAGCGGCAGCCCCTCCTCTGACCGGCCGCTGTCGTCGTAGAGCGCCGCCAGGCTGGTGGTGAACTGCACGGTCCTCAGGGTCGGCTTGCCGCGCCTCAGCCGCGCGACGACCGGTTCCAGCAGCGCTATCGCCTCGTCGGACCTCTGTCGCTCCTTGGCGACGAGCCCGCGCAGCAACAGGTGATCGAGAAGGAGGTTCTCGTCATCGGCCACGGCGGCCAGGACGGCTGACTCCTCGAGGATCGCCTTGGCGTCGGCGATCGAGCTGCGGTAGTAGTGGAGCCAAGCCCTGACGATCACGGCCCTGAGCCGCAGCGCTGGGGCCTCGCGACCGGCGCGCTCGACCGCCTCGACTAGCGCCTCGGCTTGCGCGGGGCGGCCGGCCTCGCGCGAGGCGTCGGCGAGCGCCAACCGGATCCAGTCGGCGTCCTCGCCATCTGGCAGACGCCCCAGTACCGCGGAGAGCACGGCTATCGCGTCTACCTGCAGGCCCCCCGACCGCATGGCGGCGGCCTGCGCGAGCCAAGCCAACCGAGCCTTGCGATGCTCACCGGCTCGCCACCAGTGCTCGGCAACGACTCCGGGGTCGGCACGCTCTGAGAGCGCCTCGGCCAGCAGCGCGTGCAGCACTCGCCCGCGTGCGGGCTCGACGCGGTTCTCGAGCGCTTGGCGCAGCAGGTCGTGGCGGAAGTAGTCGTCCCCTAGGAAGCCCGCCTCGGACGCCTCGTCCAGCGCTTCGGCGACCGCGCCGAGCGAGAGCCCCGTCACCTGGGCGAGCAGGCGCGCGTCGACGGAGGCTCGCGTGAGGGCTAGCGCCTCCAGGACGCGCACGGTTCGTGGTCTGAGGTGGGTCAGCCGGCGAGCGATCACCTCCGAGACGACGGTCGGCACGTCGAGCTCTGAGTAGTCGAGGGTGATCTCGTCGACGGCGGTGTGCCAGCCGCGTTCGTCCGCGGTGATCACGCCTGACTCGAACAGGGAGCGTAGCGTCTCGAGGAGGAACAGCGGGTTGCCGCCCGAGCGGGTCCACATCTGCCTCGCGAAGGTCGGGGGCCCCTCGGACCTGTCCATCAGCTGAGCGATCAGCGCGCGCACGCCCTCCTCCGGCAGCGGATCGAGGGTGACCTCGGTCAGCGACCGGCTGGTGCGCAAGGCGTCGAGAGTTGCGATCAGCTCGCGGGTCGCTTCGCCGGTGCGGTACGCGCCGTAGACGTTGAGGCCGCGGCCTGCTAGGTAGACGAGCGTCTCCAAGGTGGCGGGGTCCGCCCACTGCAGGTCGTCGATGACCAGAGGCTTGCCGCCGGCCTCGACGAGCCTCGCCAGCGCCTCGGCCAGCCGCCCCTTGGCGGTCGCCGGATCGAGGGGCGCGGGGACGATGTCGGGGGCCGCCTCCGGCACCAGCCGCGCGAGGTCCTCGCGGTAGGGCCCCAAGGTGGCGGTGAGGTCCGGCCGCGCCCTGACCAGCGCCGCCAGCGGGTGATAGGGCAGCTGCTCCAGACCCTCAGAGGCGCCGGACCAGAGCGCGTCGGGCAGCAGTTCCCTCAGCAGCGCGGTCTTGCCGATGCCAGGCTCGCCCGCCACCGCGATCACCGCGGTGCGTGCGGCTCTGAGCACCTGCTCGTCGGCCTCGCGCGCAACCAGCCTGGCAGGCTGCAAGAGCCGGTCGTGCTCCGCTCGGTCCGGCGTCTCGGGCGCCGCGGGCGGGATCAGGGTGTGGCCGCGTCGCACCTGCTCGACCAGCGCCTGCGTGTCGTCAAGCGGCTCGAGCCCGAGGTCCGCGGCGAGCCCCTGCGCGAAGCGCTCGTACGCCTGGATCGCGGCGTCGCGCCTGCCGCCGAGGTAGAGAGCGCGCACCAGCGCCTCGACAACGTCCTCTGCCATCGGGTCGAGCTCGAGGAGGCGTGCGAGGAGTTCAGCCGCGCGTTGGTGATCGCCACGGGCCGTCGCGACGCCCACCTCGCGCATGCAGGCGCCGTGGAAGGCGGCGTGCAGCCTGTCTCGCTCGGACTCGAGCCAGGTGTCGAAGCCGCCGACGTCGTGTACCGTGAAACCCGCCAGGAGCGGTCCTTGGTAGAGCGCCACGGCGTCGGCGTGATCGCCGCCTGCCAGCGCTTTGCGGAAGTCGTCGACGTCGCAACGCACGCCCCAGCGCAGCGCCTCGTCCGTGACCTCGAGCTTGGGTTCGAGGGGCAGCCGCCTGACCCGCAGCAACAGCTGCCTGAGGTTGCGTTTCGCCATCGACTCCTGCGAGTCGGGCCAGAAGAGCAGCGCCAGGCGGTTGCGGTCCACCCAGCCTCCATCGTTGGCCAGGTACGCCAGCAAGCAGCCGCGCCGGTCGGCCGGCAGCGCGGTTCCTGTCGAGCGGTCGCCAAGGAAGGCGCCGCCCAGCAGCGTGAGGCGCGGGCTCATCGTCGATGGCAGTGTAGACGGGTCGGTGGGTCCTCAGCGAGGCTCTTCGCCCGCCGGCCAGTAATGGCTGTCCGGCAGCGCCCGGGCGCCGAAGATCGACTGGCCGACGCGCACGACGGTCGCGCCCTCCTCGATGGCGGCCTCGAAGTCGCCCGACATGCCCATCGAAAGGCCGTCCAAGGAGAGGCCGGCGGGCGCTTCCTCCCGCAGGCGATCGCGCAGCTCGCGCATCAGGACGAAGCATGCGCGCACGCGCGCGATGTCCGACGAGAACAGCGCCAAGGTCATCAGACCGCGCACTCGCAACGCCGAGAAGGCGGGCAGCTCCTCGACGAACGCCGGTACGTCGCCGGGTTCCAGCCCGAACTTGCTCTCCTCGCCCGAGCTGTTGACCTGGACGTAGACGTCGATCCCGCGGCCCTCCTGCTGCAGGCGGCGGTCGAGCTCGGCGGCGACGCGCAGGCTGTCGAGCGCGTGGAACTCGTGAGCGAAGCGCGCCACGTACTTGGCCTTGTTCGTCTGCAGGTGGCCGATGACGGCCCAGCGCAACCCGACGAGGTCGGCGAGCTCGGCCGCCTTCTCCCTCGCCTCCTGCACCTTGTTCTCGCCGAGCTTGGTCGCGCCGGCCCGGTAGGCGAGGCGCAGCCGCTCGGCCGGCACGGTCTTGCTGACGGGCAGCAGCTCGACCTCGGCGGGATCGCGCCCGACGCGGCCGCACGCCGCTGCGATGCGCGCCCGCACGGCAGCGAGGTTCGCTGCGATGTCCTCCACGGTCAGAGCAGCCGGCGTGGCTGCCGGGTCGTGCCCCGGGCCGCCCGGCGGCTCTGCGCCTGAGGTGGGGTCGCGGCCGTCGTTCACGGCCTCATAGGTTAGCCCAGCCGCGATCGCGGCTGGGGCCGAGCAGGGGCTTCATGGGTAACCCGGCGCCAGGCCCCGGACGCGTCCGATGCGGTCGCCGCCTAAGCCGCCGGAGCCAGCAGCGCTTCCAGGTCGGGCTTCGTGGCCAGAGCCTTGCCTATCACCGCTTCGGCGGCGCGCAGCTCCTCGCCGACCACCTGCAGACGCGGAGGCCTGACGCGCGCGTTGCCGCGGCCGACGCGCTCTTGCACCAGCTTGATGAGCTGCACGAACTTGATGCCGATGTCGAGGCGCAGCAGCGGCAGGAACCAGCGGTAGAGCTCGGCGGCTTCGGCGTGCCGGCCGCGGCGCGCCAGCTCGTACAGCACCACCGACTCGCGCGGGAACGCGTTGACGAGGCCGGCGATCCAGCCGACGGCGCCGGCTCCGACGCCCTCTACGATCGCGTCGTCGACACCGACGAGTATCTCGAGCCTGTCGCCGAGCAGCGCGCGGATGGCGGTGACGCGTCTGACGTCGGCGCTAGACTCCTTGACCGCCTCCAGGTTCGGGTGCTGCTCGGCCAGCGCGGCGATCGCCTCGGGCCTGAAGTCGGTCCCGTAGGCCAGGGGGTTGTTGTAGAGCATGCAGGGCAGCTCGGTGGCGCGCATGATCGCCGAGACGTGAGCGCGCATCTCGCGCTCGTCGCCCAGGTAGACGTAGGGCGGCAGCACCATGAAGCCGCGGGCGCCTGCCTGCTCGGCCTGGCGCACGAAATCGACGGCGTCGGCGGTGGCCAGGGCCGCGACGCCGGCCACGACCGGCGCGCGGTTGCCGTGTGCCTGCACCAGCGTCCTGATGACGTCGAGCTTCTCGCCCGGCCTCAGCGTCGCGGCCTCGCCCAGCGAGCCACCAGGGACCATCCCGATGCAGCCTGCGTCGACCATCCAGCTCGCGTGCCCGGCCAGGAAGCCGTGATCTACCTCCAGGTCGGGTGTGAACGGGGTCGTGATCGCAGGTAGGACGCCTTGCCAGTTGACGCTCATCGCCATCTCCTTAACGCGTGGTCACGGGGCGCGCCGCCAAGCGCTCCCTCACGATCTCGAGGTTCGTCTGAACATGCCGTCGCATCGCTTCCTCGGCAGCGGCCTCGTCGGCGCGCGCGATGGCATCGACTATAAGCAGATGCTGGGCGCGGGCGAGCGCCGTGACGTTGACGTCCCTGGTGATGACCTTGGCCCGCGTGACGCGGTCGTTCAGGCGCTGGACCATGTCGGCGAGAAGCTCGTTGCCGGACAGGGTGGCGATGCTCAGGTGGAACTCGTTGTCGGCCCTGATCTGGCCGACGAAGTCGTCCTCGTCGAGCTCTGCGATGAACGCGAGCTGCTCGCGCAGGCCCGCGACCTCCAGAGGCGAGGCGTGCTTGGCGGCCAATCCCGCGGCCATGCCCTCGAGGCGGTCGCGGATGGCGTAGACATCCTCGGCCTCGCTCAGCGAGATCGGTCTGACCTGCGCGCCGCGGTTGGTGGAGAAGACCATCAGGCCCTCTTGGGCCAGGCGCCTGATCGCCTCGCGCACCGGCGTGCGGGAGACCTGGAGGGCTTCGGCGACCTCCTGCTCCCTGAGCCAGCGGCCGGGCTCTATGCGGCCGGCGAACAGCTCCTGGCGCAGGTAGTCGTACACCTCTTCGCTGATCGTCTTGGGGCGTTGAAATCTGTACATGATCCGGGGTACATTGTACACAATGTACTAAAAGCGGCAACGGGCGCAGTGAATGCCCAGCTCTCGCGTCGGCGCGGGTGTTGGCGGCGGCCGGGATCAGGAGGTGGCGCTGTTCCACCCATGGCGGACGGATTCGAGCAAGGCGACCGCAAAGCCACTACGTGGCTCGGTGCGCAGACGAGACAGGAGAGTCGAATGAACCTATCAGCAGCCACACGCCGCGCCGTCATCGCGTTTCTGGCGCTCGCCGTCGCGATGGCCGGCAACGCCTTCGCGCAGTCGGTGACCATCGCTTCGCCCGGCACCACCGGGGCGCTGATCGACCCCCAGCGCAACAACACCATCGCCACGTACACCGTCTCTGCCCTGCTCGCAGACCCGCTCCTCTACTACCTCGACGGCGAGTACCAGGGCCGTCTGGCCACCGCCTGGACCTTCGACGAAGCGAGCCTCACCTACACCTTCGACCTGCGCCAGGGCGTGACGTTCCAGAACGGCGTGCCGTTCACGGCCGACGCCGTCGTCTTCTCGTTCGAGCGCATCCTCGACGCCGCCGACCCGCTGCCGCTGGCCGGCGCTCTCGCCAACGTCGTCGCGGTGCGCGCCGTCGACGACGCCACGGTGCAGATCGAGATCAACACCGTCAACCCCGACTTCCTGCTGAACCTGGCGCTCGCGTTCATCGTCGAGCCGGGCTCGGCGGCCGGCGGAGCGACGCCGGTGGGCAGCGGCCCCTTCTCGGTCGTCGAGTACGAGCCCGACCAGCGCATCGTGCTGCAGCGCTTCGACGGCTACTGGGACGGCGCGGCTCAGCTCGCCGAGATCGTCGTGCGCAACATCCCCGATCCGGGCACGCTGGTGCTCGAGCTCGAGGCCGGCACCGTCGACCTGATCATGTTCACCCCGCCGCAGGAGGTCGTCCGGCTCGGCGGCTCCGGCTTCGCGCCGATGCCCTTCGTGGCGGTGAACTCGGCCTACGTCGCGCTCAACAACGCCAACCTCGGCAAGGACCTGCGTCAGGCGATCTGCTACGCGATCGACCGCGACGTGGTGCTCTCGACCGCCTACGCGGGGCTGGGCCAGCCGCAGTTCACGGTCGCCCGCGACGACGGTTGGGCGCGCAACCCCAGCGTGCCGGGCTACGCCTACGACCCCGAGCGCGCCATGCAGATCCTCGATGCGGCCGGCATCGTCGACACCAACGGCGACGGCTGGCGCGAGATCAACGGCCAGAACATCGAGCTCGACTTCCAGTCGCGCGGCGACGGCGAGTGGCTGCTGTCCACGCAGATCATCCAGCAGTTCCTCGCGGACGTCGGACTGAACAGCAGCATCACCACCTCGGAGCGGCTCGTCTACTACGACGCCGTGCGCCTCGGCAACTACGACCTCGGCTGGTTCATCAGCAACGCCCAGCCCGAGCCGCCGATCATGAACGGCATCTTCCACTCGACGGAGTTCTGGAACGTCACGCAGACCCCGCGTGACGACCTCGACGTCGCGATCGACACCGGTCGGGGAACCGCCGACCAAGCCGCCAGGACCCAGGCGTACTTCGATCTGCAGAGGCTCGTCTACGAGGACGCGGTCCAGTGCCCCATGTTCTGGGTGGAGCAGGCCCACGTCGCCAGCTCCGCGCTCGACGGCGTGCAGGTAAGCGCGCAGGGTGTGCTGCTCAACGGACACGCCTGGTCGCGGCGCTGAGTGCGTAGGCGATTCACTCAGTGACGTCCAGCGGCCGGTGCGCGCGCGTGCAAGCACGCGTTGCGCACCGGCCCTCGTCTAGCGGAGGCCTCTCAGCGCCGTGATCGCCTACCTCGTCAGGCGCCTCTTCTACGCCGTCTTCGTCGTCTTCGGCGTGGTCACGTTGGTCTTCTTCTCGCTGCAGCTCACGCCGGGAGACCCGATATCCCTGCTGCTGCCGGCCGAGGGCGGCGGCGTCGCCTCGCAGGAGCTGGCGCAGCGGCTCAGGGCGCGCTACGGCCTCGACAAGCCCCTGCACCAGCAGTACCTCATCTACATCGGGCGGGTGGTGCAGGGAGACCTGGGAACGTCGATACGCAGCGGGAGGACGGTGGCCGGCGAGCTCAAGCGGCTCTACCCTGCGACGCTGGAGCTGACGCTGGCCGCTCTGACGATCGCGATAATCGTAGGTCTGGCCACCGGGGTGTTGGCGGCCCTCAACCGCAACGGACCGATCGACCACCTCAGCATGTTCTTCGCGCTTCTGGGCGTCTCGCTGCCCGGCTTCCTGCTCGGGGTGCTGCTGATGCTCGTCTTCGCGCTGCAGCTCGGCTGGCTACCGCCTTCGGGCCGGGTAGGCGGCATCGGCAGCTGGAACGCGATCCGCTTCCTGATCATGCCGGCACTGACGCTGGGCGTGGCCGCCGCGGCGATCATCGCCCGCCTGGTGCGCTCGGCGATGCTCGACGTGCTCTCCGAGGACTACGTGCGCACCGCCAGGTCCAAGGGCCTGAGGCACCGCCAGGTGGTGCTCAGGCACGCCCTGCGCAACGCGATACTGCCGGTCGTCACGGTGATCGGCCTCGAGTTCGGCGGGCTGCTGGCGGGGGCCGTGATCGCCGAGTCGATCTTCGCCTGGCCCGGGCTGGGGCGCTTCCTCATCACCAGCATCACCGGCAAGGACTTCCCGGCGGTGCAGGGCACGGTGATGTTCATCGCCATCATCTTCGTGCTGGTCAACCTGGCGGTCGACCTGCTCTACGTGGTCATCGATCCCAGGGTCAGGTACTCCTGATGCGCTTCCTCCTGGCGATGTTCAAGCGCAACCGGCTCTCGGCGCCCGCCCTGCTGATCGTGATCCTGCTCTTCGGCACCGCCGTGTTCGCTCCTGTGCTCGCCACCCACTCGCCCATCCGCCAAGACTTCCGCGCGCTGCTGCAGCCGCCCTCGTCCGAGCACTGGTTCGGCACCGACGAGCTCGGCCGCGACATCTACAGCCGCGTCGTGCACGGCGCCAGGGTGTCGGTGACCGTGGCGGTGCTCGCCGTGGGCCTCGGCGCGCTCACCGGGGTGCTGATCGGCCTGCTGGCCGGCTACCTCGGCGGCGTCACCGACGACATCTTCATGCGCTTCATCGACGTCCTGCTGGCGTTCCCCGGCATCCTGCTCGCCATCCTGATCGCGTCGATCCTCGGCTCCGGCATGTTCCCTGTCGTCCTGGCCGTCGCGATCTTCTCCGTGCCGACCTTCGCGCGCGTGATGCGCTCGTCGGTCCTCAGCATCAAGAACAGGGAGTACGTCGAGGGGGCGAGGGCAGCCGGCGCGCGCGACCTGCGCATCATCGGCAGCCACGTGCTCGTCAACGCCTTCGGCCCCGTGCTCGTCTACGCCACCTTGCTGATGGGCGCCGCGATCCTCACCGCCGCGGCCCTCAGCTTCCTCGGGGTCGGCGTGGCGCCGCCCACGCCCGAGTGGGGGGCGATGATCTCCTCGGGCCGCGCCTTCATGAGGCAGGCGCCGCACGTGGTCATCTTCCCCGGCATCGCCATCTTCCTGACCGTGCTTGGCTTCAACATCCTGGGCGACGCGCTGCGCGACGCCTTCGACCCCCGGCGTTGAGGGCCGGCTGAGGATCGATGCCGATGTTACCGACGCCAACGTCTTTAGAACACTGAACCCGTAGAAGGAGAAGAGCAGCTATGACGGAGACCGATCTGACCAGCTTCACCGCCCGCCGCCGCGACGCGCTGCGCGAGCGCCTCCGCAAGGACGGCCTCGACGCCTTCGTCACCTTCCACCCCGCCAACCGCCGCTACCTGACGGGCTTCGACGGCTCCTTCGGCTTTGCGCTCGTCTCGGCCGAATCGTCAGACGGCGACGTCCTGCTCACCGACTGGCGCTACGTCACGCAGGCGTCCCAACAGTCACCGGCCATCGAGATCGTCGAGCTCAAGAAGGACAAGCACCTGTGGTCGCCGCTGGGGCAGGCACTCGCGGCGCGCGGAGCCAAGCGCCTCGGCTTCGAGTCGGTGCGGGCGCCTCACGCCTGGCACGCCGACGGCGTCGACTGGCTCGACGATGTCGAGTGGGTGCCGACCAAGGGCGTGGTCGAGCTGCTGCGCTCGCTCAAGGACGCCTACGAGATCGAGCGCCTCAAGCGCGCGCAGGAGGTCGCCGACGCCGTCTTCGCCGAGGTGCTGCCGCTGGTCAGGCCCGGCGTCACCGAGCGCGCTCTCGCCATCGAGCTGCGCCACCGCATCGAGCTGGCCGGCGCCGAGAACTACCCCGGCCTGCCGATCGTCGCGTCCGGCTGGCGCGCGGCGTTGCCGCACGGCCGCGCCTCGACCAAGGCCGTCGAGAGGGGCGAGTTCGTGCTGTTCGACTTCGGTGCGCTCGTCGACGGCTACCACTCCGACATGACCCGCACCGTGGCTTGCGGCGAGGTCTCGCCCGAGCACCGCGCCATCTACGAGCTGGTCGCGGCGTCGGAGCGCGCCGGCGTGGAGCTTGCCGCTGCGGGCGTGACCGGCCAGGCGATCGACCGCGCCTGCCGCGACCCGATCGTCGCAGCCGGCTACCGCGACGGCCAGATGCACGGCTACTCCGTCGGTCACGGCCTCGGCTACGAGGTCCACGAGGACCCGTTCCTCAGCGAGGGCTACGAGGCGCCGCTCAAGACCGGCATGGTCGTGACCATCGAGCCCGGCGTCTACCTGCCCGGCGAGACGGGCGTGCGGATCGAGGACACCGTGCTGATCACCGAAGGCGGCTGCGAGGTGTTCGATACGACCACCAGGGAGTTGCTCGTCCTCTGAGCCCGACGTTTACAGTTGGCCATGCCTAGACCGATAACCCTGTTCACGGGCCAGTGGGCCGACCTGCCGCTGGCCGAGCTCGCCCCGCTGGCTCGCGAGATGGGCTACGACGGGCTGGAGCTGGCCTGCTGGGGCGACCACCTCGACATCCACCGCGTGCTGAACGAGCCCGGCTACGCCGAGGGCCGCAAGGCGCTGCTGGCCGATCACGGCCTCGAACTCTTCGCGATCTCCAACCACCTCGTCGGCCAGGCCGTCTGCGACAACATCGACGAGCGCCACCGCTCGATCCTGCCGCCTCAGGTCTGGGGCGACGGAGAGCCAGAGGGCGTGCGCCAGCGCGCCGCCGAGGAGATGATCCTCACCGGCCGCGCCGCGGCCAAGCTGGGGCTGAGCATCGTCAACGGCTTCACCGGCTCGTCGATCTGGCACTCGCTCTACGCGTTCCCGCCGACCTCGCAGGCGTACTGGCAGGCCGGCTTCGACGACTTCGCCCGCCGCTTCATGCCGATCTTAGGCGCCTACGCCGAGCTGGGCGTGCGCTTCTGCCTCGAGGTGCACCCGACCGAGATCGCGTTCGACATCGCCTCGACCGAGCGCGCGATTCAAGCCGTCGGCGGCCATCCGGCGTTCGGCTTCAACTACGACCCTTCGCATCTCGCCTACCAGGGCGTCGACTACGTGCGCTTCATCCGGCGGTTCGGCGATCGCATCGGGCACGCGCACATGAAGGACGTCTGGTGGGGCAGGGGCAACGGCGAGGCAGGCGTGTTCGGCGGCCACACCACCTTCGGCGACCCGCGCCGCCACTGGGACTTCCGCAGCGTCGGCCGCGGCGATATCGACTTCGAGGAGGTGATCGTCGCGCTCAACGACGTCGGGTACCAGGGGCCGCTCTCGGTCGAATGGGAGGACGTGCGCATGGACCGCGTGCACGGGGCCACCGAGTCGGCGGCGTTCTGCCGGCAGCTCGACTTCACGCCGTCGGCCACCGCGTTCGATGCCGCGTTCAGCGAGGGTCGCGCGTGACCCGCAAGCTGCGTTACGCGGTCTGGATCGTCGCTGGCGGCGAGGTCTCGCCCAGTAGAGGCGGCGCGTGACCCGCAAGCTGCGTTACGCCATGGTGGGCGGCGGCGAGGGCGCGTTCATCGGCGCGGTGCATCGCCACGCGCTGGCCCTCGACCACCGCTACGCCTTCACCGCCGGCGCGCTGTCCTCGACGCCCGAGAGGTCGCTGCGCTCCGGCGCCGCGCTGGGGCTGCCCGACGACCGCAACTACCCGACCTGGGAGGCGCTGCTGGAGGGAGAGCTGGCGCGCCCGGAAGGCGAGCGCGTGGACCTCGTCGTGATCGTCACGCCGAACCACGTGCACTACCCGGTCGCGAAGGCGTTCGTGGAGGCGGGCTTCCACGTCGCCTGCGACAAGCCGCTGGTGCACACCTCCCAGCAGGCGGACGACCTGGTCGCCGCGGTCGAGCGGGCCGGCACGGTGTTCGCCGTCACCTACAACTACACCGGCTACCCGCTGGTGAAGGAGGCGAGGGACCTCGTCGGGAGCGGCGCCATCGGCGCGGTTCGCAAGGTCGTCGTCACCTACCAGCAGGGCTGGCTGGCGACCGCTGTCGAGCAGCAGGGCGCCAAGCAGGCCGAGTGGCGCACCGATCCCGCGCGCAGCGGCGCGGCGGGCGCGATCGGCGACATCGGCTCGCATGCCGAGAACCTCGCCGCGACCGTCACCGGGCTGGAGCTCGAGGCGATCTGCGCCGACCTCACGACCTTCGTGCCGGGCAGGCGCTTGGATGACGACGGCAATCTGCTGCTGCGCTTCGTGGGCGGGGCGAGGGGCGTGCTGATCGCGTCGCAGGTGGCTGCCGGACACGAGAACGACCTGGAGCTCCAGGTGCAGGGCGAGAGGGGCTCGCTGAGCTGGCGTCAGGAGGAGCCGAACTGCCTGGTGTACGCGCCGTTGGGGGAGCCGGCGCGGCTGCTGAGGCGCGGCAACCCGTACCTGGGCGCCGCCGCGCAGGGCGCCACCCGGCTGCCTTCCGGCCATCCGGAGGCGTTCCTGGAGGCGTTCGCCAACCTCTACGGCGAGGTCGCCGACGCGATCCACCGGCATGCGGCGGGCGAGGGCCCCGATGGCGACTACCCGAACGTCCGCGACGGCGCGCGCGGCGTGCGCTTCATCGAGAGAACCGTGGCGAGCGCCGCCAGCAGCGCGAAGTGGACGGCGTTCTAGTCCGACCGTCTCGCTGTTCACCGCGTGATGGTCCGCGCACGCGGCTTGCCTATACTCATGAGCAAGCCCAGCCACCACAGCTCTCGACGAACAGGACGTCTTGCCTATGAAAGCTCGCCACCGCTTCGCCCGCCGCCTCGAGCTCGTGTCGGCTCTCTGCCTGCTGCTCGCCTCGCTGGCCCCTGCCCTCGCTCACGTGACGAAGGACGCCGGCGACGGCGCCTACTCGATCACCCTCGGTTTCGTGGCCGCCCCTCTCTACGCCGGGCAGGTCGAGCAGGTCGAGATCAGCGTGACCGATGCCGCGGGGGAGCCGGTCGACGGCCTGGCCGCTAGCCTCAGGGCCGTGATCTTGGGGCCCGGGGGTGCCGAGCTCGAGCTGCCGCTGCGCGCGGTGCGCAATCAGCCGGGACAGTACCTGGTCGACTTCATCCCCACGGTCGCCGGCGTCTACGACGTGAGGATCTACGGCTTCGTCGGCGAGTTCGAGTTCGACGAGGTGTTCAGCGGCGTCGACATGGTGCACGCGGATCCGGTCGTCAACGACCCGGCGAGCATCTCGCTGCCTTGAGGCGAGCCGCCGCAACGGCATCATCCGTACGCCGGCGCGCCGATCGGTTGGCCGTCGCGGTCGCCGCCGCGCTGCTCGCCTTGGCCTCCCTGTCGAGAGCCGCGGCCCACGCCGCGCTGCAGTCCAGCGAGCCCGCCTCCGGTGAGGCTGTCGTCGGTCCGGTCACCAGCATCGCGCTCGGCTTCACCGAGGGCGTGGAGGCGGCGTTCTCGACGTTCAAGCTGTTCCGCCTCGACGCCCAGGTCGACCTCGAGGCCGACAACGCCGAGCTGCGCCTCAACGGTCTGGCAGCGGTGGTGATCAGCCGTCACCTCGGCAGCCGAGAGTTCGGCGAGGGCCAGGTGGAGGTCGAGCTGCTCGCCGACCCGGCGGACAAGTCCTCCGTCGTGCTGCAGACCGCCGAGCCTCTCGCTCCCGGCCACTACGTCG
Source organism: uncultured bacterium (assembly GCA_964473205.1). Taxonomy (GTDB): domain Bacteria; phylum Deinococcota; class Deinococci; order Deinococcales; family Trueperaceae; genus CAYMRL01. The sequence continues at coordinate 92,606 of CAYYOK010000002.1, forward strand.
TGATGTGGCGCGTGCTCTCCGCCGACACCCACGTGGTAGACGGGCACTTCGTGTTCACGGTGGTAGTCGGCGAGTAACGGCCGTGGCGGGAGTATCATCCGCTCGTGCTCACACCATCCTTCGGTCGTACGTCCCGCGCCTGCCGGGCCGCGGTTGGCGGCAGCAGACCGCAGCGCGCGCTCCGGACGGCCCTCGTCGCTCTCGCCTGCCTGCTCGCCGGCACGGCTGCGGCCAGCGCCGGCCGGCTCGGCCCAGGGGACGAGCAACTGAGCTCGGGCGAGTACTTCGACAGGGTGACTTTCGTCGGCGCGGCCGGCGACGAGGTGCTGATCGAGCTCAGCTCGACCGAGTTCGACCCGTACCTGATCGTCCTCGACCCGGGCGAGAGGGTGCTGGCGCAGGAGGACGACAGCCCCGGCTTGGGCTACGGCGTGCGGCTCAGCGTCACGCTGCCGAGCGGCGGGCAGTACACCGCGATCGTGACCAGCGCCTTCGCAGGGGAGACGGGCGGTTACCGCCTCACGATCTCGGCGCCCAGCCAGGGCGGCACGACCGCGGCGTCCGGGCAGCAGCCCGCAACGCCTTCACAGACCTCTCCGCCGACCCCGACGACACCGGCTGTCGGCGCGCAACCCCGCACGGTCACTGGCACGGCGGTCGACACGCACGGCCGCCCGATCGCGGGAGCCCGCGTCTGGATCCAGCCTGCGATAACCACCGGCCTCGTCGAGGTCCGCACCGACAACGACGGCCGCTACGTCGCAGAAGGCCTCATCGACGTGCCCTACAACGCCAAGGCCTGGACCTTCGTCGAGTACAACGGCAGGCGCCTGTGCCTCAGGCTCGGCATGGAGTCGCCGACCGATTACGACTCGTTCGTGCCGACTCATGGAGTCGTTCGCAACTTCGTACTGCAGCTCTCGGGGCCGATCGAGGACCTCCGCAGCCTCGACGAGCACTTCGGCGGCATGCTCCGCGCGATGTACGCGCCGGCGTACTCCTCGACGGGCGGCCGGCTCGAGTTCACGTTCACGCCGGTGGGACCGCTCATCGACGGTACGACCATCGCGCCGTTCACGCGGACGATCGATCCGCGGCACGGCACGGACGTTCACGGCGTTCCGGTCGGTCCTTATCAGGTCTCGGTCCAGCTGGTGGGGAGCGACGGCTCGCGGCGCCCCATCCGCGTGAGCCTCAGCGGCTGGGACGACCATGGCCCGTCCGCGCTCATCGAGTGGACCGGCGACGGCTCGTGCGGCAACGGCAGCGGCTTCGACTGGGCTTACATCTACCTGGAGATTCCAGAGTAGGAGCGGTCTCAGGCCGCGAACCTCTCCAACAGCCGTCTGAAGGTGTTCAGGTTGCGCGCGGTGGCCGGCACCTTCAGCCGCCTCTCGATCAGCGCGTTGGTCAGCTTCGACGAGTGCGAGTTGCTGCGGTAGCCCATCAGCGCGGCGTTGTCGAGCAGATGGAGCACGTCGCCGCCGAAGTCGCCATCGGCACCTGGTTGACACCGCCTAGGTTGACCGCTCGCAGGAAGGCGAAGAGCACCGGGGCGGACGTCATGTCACTGACCACCCATGACGATACGCCCCCATACGGCGAAGTGATCGGATAGGTCGAGAGTGCCGGCTCGCAGCGGCACCACGCGGTTCCAGGCCGCTGCCGGCTCGGCGTGGTCGGCGGAGTAGAGGACGTAGTCGAGCCACTGCTGCTCCTCGTCGGCCCAGGCGTTGCGCTCGGGGTCCCAGGTGTAGCGCAGCGAACCGGTGGTGACCGGCCGGACGGCGCTCAGCAGCGCGAGCATCGCCTCCAGCTCGGGTGACTCGGCCACGACGTTGAAGTCCCCCGCGAGGATCACCGGCTCGCTCGCGGGGATCCGCTGCTCGTCCACGAACGCCTTGAAGAGCGCGAACTGACGCGCCCTGACCTGCTCGACGCGGAAGCCGTTCACCGACTGGGCGTGCGTGCCGAACACGTGGTAGAGCCTCTCGCCCTTGCGCAGCGCGGCGTAGGAGACGCCCTTGTCGCCGAGGCAGTCGGTGCCGCTGCACGCGTCGTCGAAGGTCAGCTGCGCCTGCCGCTCGATGGGCCAACGGCTGAGGATCACGATGCCGCCGTCCTGCCTGAGCGGGTTGCCGCGCGCGCCGTCGCGCCCGACGAGGTCGGTGCGGTACGGGTAGTAGGCGCTCAGCTCCGCCAGCAACGACTCTCGCCACGCGTCCACGAAGAGCTCCTGCAGCACCAGCACGTCGTAGCCGAGCAGGCTCGGCGCCATCTGCCGCACCCGCTCCGCCTGGCCGGTCGAGGCCACGGCGGCCGGCAGCAGGGCGGCGTTGAAGGTCAGTACGTCGAGGACGTGGTCGCTGGTGGCGGCCCAAGCCGTGTCGGCAGAGGCGCGGGCGGAGACCTGGGCTGCGGCCTGGGCTGCGGCCTGGGCCGCGACTGGGGCCCAGACCTGGACCGCGACCGCCGCCAGGAGCGCCGCGGCCAGCCACGGGCGCGTCTTCATGCGCCTAGGAACGCGAGCGACGCGCTCATGACCGGTCTGCCGCAGCGCCGCTGGCCGCTCATCTCCGAACGAGCTGCAGGTAGCGCTCGGGATGCGGCATGCCGCTGGCTCTGACCGCCGCCACGAGCCGCTCGACGTCGTAAGGCACGCGCCTGAGGTGCAGGTTCGGCTGCCCGTCGACGACGTAGAGCAGTGCGTACTCGGCGATGGCCGGCTGCTCCACCCGGCCGTCCAGGCGGTCGAACGCCATGCCGACGCTGCCCGGGTTGGCGACGACGGCCCGGCGGTAGCGGCGGGCGAACTGCAGGTGGATGTGGCCGCCGAGGTAGAGGTCGGCCTCGGAGCCCGCGAGGTAGCTCGCCAGCGCCTCCTCGGACGTGGTTGGGCCGACGTGGTCGTCGTAGCTCAGCGGCGAGCCGTGATAGGCCACCACGCGGCAGCCGCCCACCTCAAGCGTCACCGATGGCGCGAAGGTCTCGAGCCAGGCGAGGCCCTCGGCCCCGAGCTGGTCGGCTCCCCACCTCTCGGTCTCGAGGTGGTAGCGCGTGGCGTCGGTCACCTCGGGGAACTGCTCCAGGGTGCGTGGGTTCAGCAGGTAGTCGTCGGTGTTGCCGAGGATGGTGATCGGAGCCAGGGAGCGCAGGAGCTCCACGGCGGCGGAGGGTTGAGGGCCCATGGCGGCGACGTCGCCGAGGCAGATCACCCCAGCGGCACCGAACCGCCGCATGTCGGCGACGACGGCTTCGAGCGCGACGAGGTTGCCGTGCACATCCGAGATAACGGCGACCGGACCGCCCTGTGCGCGAGCGGCGCTCGCGCCGGCCAGCTCCTTGACCATCAGCAGCTCGTCGCGCACCGCACCAGGGACCTCGAGGCGCTTGTGCCCGCTGGGATCGTGCTCGAAGCCGGCGCGCCGGTAGAAGCGGATCGCGCGCTCGTTGCCCTGCAACACCCAGAGGACGACGCGTGAGGCTCCACCCGCCAGTAGGTCCCGCTCGGCGGCCAGCCACAGGTCGCGACCCGCGCCGGTCGACCAGGCCGAGGGCGCGACGTAGAGCGTCCACAGCTCCGAGGTTCCGGGAGCTCTCAGGTAGTCGTCGGTGGGCTGTCCGGCGCTGCAGAAGCCTATGACCTCGTCCTCGGCCACGGCCACCAGCAGCAGGGCGTGCCCCTGAGCGATGACGCTCTCCCACGTGCGCTGCCTGCTCTCGACCGATAGCCCTGCCAGGAAGTCGGCGGGAAGCAGCCCGCGGTAGGCGGCGCGCCAGGAGTCGACGTGGACCCTCGCGATGGCCGGGGCGTCTTCGACCGCTGCCGGGCGGATGCGGTGCACGCTCCTAGGCTAGCAGCCGCCTGATGGTCACCGTGGCCTGCTCACGGTGCGGTCTATGCTACCGGCATGTGCAGGAACATCCAGCAGCTGCGAGGCGCGCAGCCGCCCGCTTCCCATGCAGAGGTTCGCGACGCCGCCTTGCAGTTCGTGCGCAAGGTGAGCGGCTACACCCGGCCTTCGACAGCGAACGAGGCTGTCTTCGAGGCCGCGGTGGACGAGATCGCCGCGGTGACGCGGAGGCTGCTCGACTCGTTGGTGGTCGGTCCCGGCGCCAAGCCGGTCGAGCTGCGGCAGCGACTGCCGCCTCGCTGAGCCAGGACCAGACCTGCGGATGACGATGCCAGCCCAGGCCGCCGCCGCGCGGGTCGCCCCTGCCGCGCGCTCGCGCCTGCATGCGCTCGAGCCGTTCATCACGCGCGAACGCCTGCTCGAACGTCTGCCCGACGCGGACGGCTTCGTCCTGTGGCTGAGCGCGCCGTACGGCTACGGCAAGAGCGTGCTGCTGGCTCAGTGGGCAGCGGGCCTGGAGCTGGGCGGGCGCAGCGTGGTCTGGCTCAGTGCCGAGCGCGAGGACGTGCGGACCGGCATCGCTGTTCAGCTCGCGCTGCCTGCCAGCGCGCCCTGGCCGCTGCTGCTTGACGAGCTCGCGCGCCGCGACTGCGCCGTCGTCATCGAGGAGGCAGAGGCGGCCGGCGAAGCGCTCGATCTGCTGCTGGGCGGTTTCGGCGGCCTGGTCGCCCTCGCCAGCCGCGGCGAGCTGGCCAGCCTGGAGCTGCCGCGCCGCCTGACGCTCGGCCGCCTGGTGCGCTTGGCAGAAGCCGAGATGGCCTTCACTCCTGCCGAGGTGGAGAGGCTCAGCGCGCTGCTGGCGTCGGATGATGCCTCGAGGCGGGAGGAGTCGCACGAGTTGTGGCGCCGCAGCGGAGGCTGGCCGCTGGCCCTACACTTCGCGCTGCTCAGCGGCGGGGCGCCGGCCCTCGACGCGCTCGCCCGCAACTTGACGGAGGCGCTGCCGGCAGACCTTCGCGCCGAGCTGCTGCTGATCGCGGCGGTGGGGGAGCTGCCGCGTGACGCCGGGAGTGAGAAGGCCGCGCAGTTGGTCGCGCGCGGCCTCGCTCAAGAGCTGGCGCAGGGCTACCGGCTCCACCCTCTGGTCAGCGAGGCGCTGCTGGAGCAGCAGCACGCGGCGGCGGCATATCGGGTCAGGGCCGCTCGGGACCGGCTGCCGTGGCCGCTGTGGACCGGCGCCTTGGCGCGGCTCGGCTTGCGGTCGGAGCTCGCCGAGGCGCTAGAGACGGAAGGCAGCCTCGCCCACGCGCTCGCTGAGCCGGACGCGTGGCTCGCCTGGCACGCGCTGGCCCCGGGAGGCGGCGCGGCGCGACGGCGGCTGGCGCAGGCGGCGGCGCGCGTGGCCCGCACCGACTTCGGTGAGGCGCTGCCCGAGCTCCTCGCGCTGCTGCCAGACGCCAGCCTCGCGGCCGACGATCGCACCATCGTGGCCGCTCGCGCGGTAGCCGCGCTGGCTGGCGCGCGCAGGATCAAGGACGCCGAGTCCGTCGCGGAGGCGGCCAAGGAGGCCTCGGCAGCGGCGAGCCCCTCCTATGCGTGGACGCTGCGGCACGCGCTGGCCACGTTGCGCATCCAGGCCGGCGACCTGGTCGAGGCCGAAGCGCGCCTCGCAG
>CAYYOK010000002.1:98142-111372 GCA_964473205.1 uncultured bacterium
GCAGAGCTCGTCGGCGAGGCGCCGGGCGCTGGCGTCGACCCGGCTACCAGCCTGTCGGCGGAGTTGCTGCTGCACCTGACCCGCTTCGAGCTGAGCGGCGACCACTACGCCTACCTCGCAGCGCTGCGCAGCGTGTTGGAGCGGCAGCCCGGGCTCGGCCCGCGGGCCGCCACCACGCTGCATCACAACCTCGGGATCCACCTGCTGGCCGTCGGGGAGGTCGCTGACGCGCGCGAGCACCTGCTGCGCGCCGCTGCCACCGCCGATCGCAACGCAGGCCTGGTCATCGCTATGGCCTTGGCGTACTTAGGCGGCGACCTGGGGCGCTTCCCGCAGCTCCTCGCCGAGTCGCGGCTGTGGGAGTACGACATGCTCACGGAGCGCGTCGCGGCCCTGTGGTTGCGGGCGCTGCGCGCCAGGGGAGAGGCCGCGCTCGGCGCGGAGGTGGCACGTGGCCTGCCCGAGGGGCCGTTCGTGTTGCTGGAGAAGGCCTGGCAGGCCCATGCGGCGGGGGACGCAGCTCTGGCGGCCGAGAGGCTCGAACGTGCTCTGCCCGCCTGGGAGGCTCAGGGCGCCATCGTGAACCGCGACTTCCGCCAGCACCGCGCCGCGATGTCGTACATCGTGCTCGGCGGGGAGGAGCGTCTGGACGCGCTGCTCGACCTGTCGCCCCAGCGCGAGCGCCTCCTGCCGCGCCTGCTCGTGCCGCTGTCGGCGCTGCCGCGCCACCGTCCCGAGCTGAGCGTCCACTACCCGCTCGAGGAGGTGCTCGCCAGCGGCTGGGAGGAGGCCATCCGGCTCCGCCGCGACGAGGTGCCTCCACTGCGCCTGGAGCTGCTCGGCGGCTTCTCGGTGCGCGTGCTCGGCGAGGAGCTGCGTCTGGGTCGACGCCACCGCGAGCTCCTCACGCTGATCGCCCTGAAGGTGCCGCGCGCCCGCTGGGTCGAGGAGCTGTGGCCCGAGGTGTCTCCCAAGCGCTCCGAGAACAACCTGCGCGTGCAGCTGCACCTGCTCAGGCGCGAGCTGGCGCTGCGAGGCGATCAGCGCTACCTGCCCGGCGATGAGCTGGTCGACGCCGAGATGGACTTCGAGCATCTGGCTACAGCGCTAGCGGCTCAGGACGCCGAAGCCGTGCACCGCCTTTACACCGGCGAGCTGGCGCCCGACATCGACCTGCCCGCCGTGGTTGAAGAGCGCGCCGAGATCGCGCGTCGCGTCGTAGAGGTGCTGAGACGATCCGCTGCAGCCGCCGAGCCAGAAGTCGCCCACCGGTACCTCAAGCGGGGCCTGGAGGTCGACCCATTCAGCGAAGACCTGTTGCGCGACCTGCTCGAGGTGCTATTGCGGGCCGGCCGCCGCGGGGCCGCCGAGCGAGCCGCGCGAGAGTTCGCCGACCGGCTCGAGGCCGAGACCGGCTACGGGCTCAGCGGCCAGATCCTCGAGCTGCTGAAGGGCTAGAGCCCGAACTCGGTCAACGCAACGACTGTCGGTAGTGCTCGCCCCACGGCGCGCAGCGTTGGCTGGGAAACGGCTCGACCGCGGAGGCGCTCGAGATGACGAGCGTATTGGCTGTCCCGTCGGCGGTGACGGCCGCCGGCCAGCCGCGAAACGCCGCCCCGATGTCGGCCTCGCCCCTGGCGAACGCGGACCACAAGGACATCATCTGGTCCGACACCGCCCGATCGGCTTCGCTGAAGCCGCCCGGGAAGCGGCCCGTGCCGAAGACGTATGGGAGCTCGACCGCATGGCAGGTGCGTTCGCCGCAGGTGATCCCGCCGGTCAGCCCACCGCTGTACTCGGGCGGATGACTGAAGCGATAGTGATAGCCGCGTTCACTCGCTAGGGCGGTCAGCTCCGCCGGACACATGAACATATAGTCGCCGACGCCGCTCAGGAGGGCCGTCGCGGTATCGGCTGCGCCGTCGACGTAGTCGCGCTGGACCATGTCTGCTACCTTGTCACCGAACAAGATCTCATAGAGCGCCGCTCCGATGAGGGGGTTTACGTCCTCGGTGACGAACCGACCGAGAAAAGAGAAGGCCTCATCGTCGTTGTTGCCTATCAGGAACGCCTTGTCGCTGGCGCCATCGAGGGCGGCTAGCAGCGGCTGCCTAGTGACTACCTCGCCATCCACGGTCGGTAGCCAGGCGAGCAACGTGTTGACACCCCTGTCTGCCAGGCTGAGCAGGCTGATGTCGGGGGCCTGCGCCTCGATGAGTTGCTCTATGCTCTTGCTCTGCAGGCAAGAGAGCCGCGTCAAGGTCACCAGACATCCGGCCGAGCGTAAGAACCGCTCAGCCTGCGCGCGAGCCTGATCCTGGTCGTAGATGCCCACTCCCGCGGGGTTGGACTCCATGATGGCGCGGTCGAAAAGCTCGGCGCTGCCAGGCGCGGCGAACAGGTGCACCGCCACAGCGGTGGCGCCGGCGCTCTCTCCGACGATGGTGACCTGGTCGGGGTTGCCGCCGAACTGCGCGACGTTCTCCTTGACCCAACGCAGCGCTAGCTGCTGGTCGAGGATGCCGTAGTTGCCGCTGAAGCCGTCGAGGCCACCCAGGAAACCGAAGGCGCCCAGCCGGTAGTTCATCGACACCACCACCAGCCGTTGCTCGGCCGCCAAGAAGCGTCCGTCGATGTTGTACCAGTCGACGTCCTCGGAGGCCAGGGAGTCAGTAGCCGTACCTACCAGGAACCCGCCGCCGTGGATGAACACAAGCACCGGCAGTGGCGCCGCCGGAGCCTCGGCAGGCGTCCATACGTTCAAGAACAGGCAGTCCTCGCTCTGTGGCTGAGCCGGCCCTCCCTCGGCTACTTGCAGCCGCACCTGCGGGCAGGCGTCACCGGGTCGCACGGCACTTAGGACGCCGTCCCAAGGAGCGCGCGGGACCGGCGGCGCGAAGCGGTTGGTCCCGCCGGTGTCCTCGCCGTAGGGAACCCCAAGGTAGGCAGCTACGAGCCGTCCTTCGGCTTCGACCAACACTCCGCAGACATCGCCGCTCTTAGTGGGAACCGTAGCCGAGGTGCACTCTTCAGCGAGCTGCCCAACGGACTGCGCCTGTACGAAGGCAGCGCTGCAGAGCAACGAGGCTACGACCAGGCATCTGGCCACGAGTCGAATCATGGCGTAGCTTAGCCGGTCCGCATGGCACAGGCTTGCCGACGGGCGCTCGCGACCGACGTGCAGGGCGTAACTTCGGAGAGGCGAGGCTCAGGCGCCAGATCCTCGAGCCGCTGAAGGGCTAGAGCCCGAACACCGCCAACGGCACCAGCCTCTCCAGCTCGTCGACGTAGGGAGCTACCAGGTCGACGTTCGCCTGCGGCACCGTCGCCGTCGGCCGCCTCACGGTGGGGTCGCCGGCCTGCTCGATCAGCGTCGTCAGGTCGACCTCGAAGAACGAGACGCCCGCCGCGCCCAGCACCTGCGAGCGGACCCAGCGGTACTCGGCGAGGGAGAAGCCGTTGGAGTTGAGCGCGTTCACCTGCGTCTCCTTGGCCTGGACGATGAGTCGCAGCAGATCGGCCCACGCCGACGCGGCTTCCCTGAGGCCGGCGAACGACGGTGAGCTGCTGCTGCCCGTGCTCAGCTCGCGGTAGCGCTCGTCGAGGACCGCGACCCTCGCCTCGAGGCCGCTCATCACCTGGCGCGAGACGGACAGGTAGCGGTCGACCTGCTGCTCCGTCAGCAGCGCGTCGGCTGGCGGCGTGAAGCTGGCGCGGTTGCTGACGCGGCTCTCGATCTGCTGGATCCTGCCCAGGTCGCGCGCGGCGTTGAATGCGGCCAGGGCCGGCCGGCCGATGAAGTAGTAGGCCGCCGCGCCGCCGCCGACCAGGACGACGGCGAGCACCACCAGGCAACCGACGAGGGCCGGGTTGGCTTTGCGTTGGGGGCGGGGCTGGGTCATGGTTCGCTCCTCACCTCGACATCACTTCCACCCGGCCACCCGCCCGGCTTGCTCGATCCAGCCGAGCATCTCGGGCGTCTGAGCCTCCTCCAGTGACCGCACCTTCACGTAGCGGCTTCGGCCGGTCTCACCGAGAGGGGGCTGAGGGTCGAAGTCGGCCCCGCCGAGGAACACGACGTTGACCGATACGTCGTAGGCGACCAGCTCGATGACCCAACCCAGGTCAGGCACGCCGTAGTACGCCTTCCTCCACTTGAGAGCGAACTGGGGGTTGGGCAGCGAGGCGCTGATGGTCCGGTCGAGCCAACTGACGACCGGGTTCAGCTCGGGCATCACCCGTTTGGTCCACGCCTCGATCTCCGCGTGCCCCGACGGCTCGGGCGGCTTCCTCGTCGAGTTGCCCTTGATCACCTTCTTCGCCATGGGCAGAGTCTAGTGCCTTCGGCAAGCCCGGTACGAGACTCGGTCGCTTCGAGTAGCATGCGGTCGACAGCAGTCAGTCGGCAACCTGCCTACCCGCGATGGCCGACTGCCGTCGCGCGACCGCGGGTTAGTCACTCGATTGACTAATCACGATCAGCCCGCTATCCTTCTGACATGTCTGTGGTCAGCGTGCACGAAGCCAAGACGCACCTCTCCCGCCTGATTCAGAGGGTCGAAGCCGGCGAGGAGGTCGTCATCGCCCGCGCGGGTCAACCGGTCGTGAAGCTCGTAGCGGTCGCAAAGAAGCTGCCGAAAGTACCCGGCAGGTTGAAGGGCAAGATCAGGATCGGGGATGACTTCGACGATCCGCTGCCAGAAGAGCTCTTCGAAGGCAACCTGTGAAGGTTCTGCTCGACACTCATGCACTGCTCTGGTGGGTCACGGGCGACCGGCGGCTCAGTGCCAGGATGCGGCGGTTCATACAGGAGCACGAGGTGTACATCAGCACCGCGTCGCTGTGGGAAGTGGAGATCAAGCGCGCTTTAGGACGCATCGAGGTCGATATCGAGGAACTGACGACCGAGCTCGCGCAGGCCGAAGGCTTCAACATGTTGGACGTGCGGCCGACCCATGTGCTGTCGCTGTCCGAGCTACCCCTGCTGCACAAGGACCCGTTCGATAGGATGCTCGTTGCGCAAGCGAAGCGCGAGCGGCTGGTGCTGGTCTCCCGCGACAAACAGTTGAGTGACTACTCGGTCGAGGTTCGCTGGTAGCTGGTGGCCGCTGACGAGTCAGGTCTGTTCCGTTCGACCTCATCCAGAGCCAAGATGGCGAACGTGGCGAGCCAGTGCTCGCCCATGTAGTCGCCCTCCCGTCTATCCGAACGAGACTCGCCTAAGTCGGCGTCTGCATTTGGACTCCGAAGCCTATGCAGAATGCACGTGTTGCGTGTCATCCACGCTTGTCAATGAGCACGACGATAATGCCGGTCCATGTTCCTTTGTTTTACTCGGGCTCTACAGTATTGGCATACAACGAATCCGTCCGGATCGCCTTGACGGACTCGTTTCTTATGCGTGTCTCCTAGCTGAATCCGGGCCTGCTCTAGGTTTCGTAACCGCTTCGCGCGGAGCGTGGCCTCTCGTGCTTCAGCGCGTCGCCTCTCCTCCAGTTCATTGAGTGCTCTCAAACGATCAACCAGGATCTGGAGTTCTGGCGCTATCCCGCTTCGATCGAGTCGCCCGACTAGCTCTGTTGTCAAGTCGCGGTATAGGAGCACTTGGCGGTTTTTCAAGTCTCCTGAATACCTGGTAATCATCTGGCGTACCCAATCGTTTGCTGGGACCGAGTCGGCAGACCGCTCGTCCGGTGAAACAGCAAAGCGTACAGAAGGTGCTTTGCGGGAATCTGCGTTACGGACCGATCCGTTGCAGCGCGAACAACCCACACCGGGCTCGAACAGATTGGAGCCGCAGTTAGGGCAACTGAATAGTTCGTACCCGTATCCCTGTGTCAGAGGATCCAGGACCTCTCTTTGCGAATCAATCAAACTAGTACTCACCTGAATAGTAGCTTCAACCTGACGGTTCGCATGTGATTCCTAACCTTCTAAATCCAGAGCCAAGATGGCGAACGTGGCGAGCCAGTGCTCGCCCATGTAGTCGCCTGTGACGTGCTCCAGCGCCGTGTCCAGGTGAACGTGCGCAACCTCGACCAGTCCCGCGGCGCGTTCGTCACCGGCCGGAAGCGCCCCGGCGAGCGAGCGCAAACACCAGGCCCGACTCAGGTTGAGACCGTCGAGGTGCGCGATCTGACCGTCGCTGCGGTCGGTCACGACGGCGGGCACGAACAGCGTTCTGGGCTGCTGCCTAGCCAACCCAGGCGTGAACCGCTCGAGCCACGGCAAGAACTCGGCGCTAGGCAGAAGCCGACGCATGCACTCCGCCTCGATCAAGGCCGGCGAGAGGAAGTCGTTGCCGCCCGGCTCGCCCCATGCCGTGCAGCCCTGATCCTCGCCGTACCAGCGCAGAGCGGTGTCGAGCAGCAGCTCGGCCAGGTCATCTCTCCCGCAGACCTCCGCGTAGTCCGCTGCCAAGCGCAGGGCGAACGCCGTGTTGCCGTGGGTTCCGACCCGCACCGGGTAGGTCGCGATAGGTAGGTAGTCGAGGAACCCTCGAACGACGCGCTCCGCCAGCGGCGCGAGCGAGCGGGACCACCTGCTGTCGTCGAGGAGCTCGAGCTCGGCCGCCAGCTTGAGCAGCCACGCCCAGCCGTATGGGCGCTCGAAGCTCCGGTGGTTGGGCTGGTCGAAGTAGGCGCGCTCGGCCTCGACCTTGGCGGGCACGAGCTGCTCGTCGAAAAGCTCCTCGATCGCGGCCGCGCTCTCCAGGTCAGGGAAGCGCCGCAACGCCCGAGCGAGCAGCCAGTAGCCGTGCACGCACGAGTGCCAGTCGAAGCTGCCGAAGAAGATCGGGTGCAGGTCGCTTGGTCGCGTCGCCGGCAGTGCATCGTCGACGACGTGGATCAGCGCGTGCGGGTACTCGCGGCGCACGTGGCCCAGCGCTACCTCGGCGAAGTGGCCGGCCAAGTCGCGGGTCAGGATGGCGGTTCGCATGCTTGCCATCATGCCTGTCTGAGGGCGGACGCATGCCGTTCGCCCCGCACGCTCGCCGACCGAGCCGCTGTCAGCGTTAGAGGAGTACAGTACCTGCGGCCCTGACCATGACGATGTCCCGCCGAGACCGCACCTACACCTTCGTCGGGATCATGCTCGCGCTGTTCCTCGGTGCCATCGACCAGACGATCGTATCGACCGCGCTACCCAAGATCGTCGAGGACCTCGGCGGCCTCGAGCGCTACGCCTGGGTGTTCACGGCCTACATGGTCGCCTCGACCGTGCTCGTGCCCGTCTACGGCAAGCTCGCCGACATGTACAGCCGCAAGGCGATCTCGCTCGGAGCGGTCGCCGTGTTCCTCACCGGGTCGTTCCTGTGCGGGCTGGCCGGCGAGTTCGGTCCGCTCCCGCTGCTCGGCGACGGCATGAGCCAGCTCATCGTCTTCCGCGCCGTGCAGGGCATGGGAGCCGCCGGGCTGTTCAGCATGGCGTTCATCGTCATAGCCGACCTCTACCCGCCCGCGGAGCGCGGCCGCTACCAGGGCATAGTCAGCGCCACCTTCGGTATCGCCAGCGTCCTCGGTCCGCTGCTGGGCGGTTTCCTGACCGACAACGCCACCGACATCATCCCCGGCATCGCCGGCTGGCGCTGGGTGTTCTACGTCAACGTCCCGTTCGGCGCGGTGGCGGTGTGGTTCATCGCGAGCCGCATGCCGCCGCTCCTGCCGCGTGGGTCGCGCGGCAGACTCGATTACCCTGCGGCCTTGCTGCTGCTAGCCGGGCTGGTACCCCTCGTGACGGTCCTGCAACTCGACCGCGCCGAGCATCCATGGACCTCGCCGCTGACGCTCGGCATCCTCGCCTGGTCTGGCGCCATGCTCGGGCTGTTCGTATGGCGCTCGCTCAGGAGCCCCAACCCGATCCTCGACCTGACCCTGTTCCGCAACAAGGTGTTCAGGTCCTCCAACTTCGCACTGTTCTTCTTCGGCGCGTCGTTCCTCAGCGCCATCGCGTTCCTGCCGCTGTACGTCGTGAACGTCGTGGGCGTATCCGCGACCGGCGCTGGCATGGCGCTGGTGCCGCTGTCGCTCGCCGTCGTCTTCGGGTCGATGCTCAGCGGGCAGCTGGTCTCCCGCTACGGCCGCTACCGGCTGATCATGCTGATCGGCACGGCCATCCTCATAGTCGGCGTCTTCCTGCTCACGCGTCTGACCCCCGAGTCGACGCTGGGTCAGGTAACGCTCTACATGGTCGTCGTCGGTCTCGGCCTTGGGCCGTCCGGCCCGCTCTACACGCTGGCGGTGCAGAACGCCGTCGACGTCGCGCGCATGGGGCAGGCAACCAGCGCGACCCAGTTCTTCCGCCAGATAGGCGGGGCCGTCGGTACGGCGGTCCTTGGCAGCGTGCTGGCTACGACCCTGGCCTTCGGGTTCAACCAGCACCTGGGCGAGCTCGGCGCGCTGATCACGGCCAGCGCGGACGGCGAGGGCATCAGCGCCTCGGGCGACGTGATCAGCCAGATCGAGGCCGCCTACGGCGGGCCGCTGCCGAGCGGCCTGCGCGAGCAGGTCGTGGCAGGCGTGAAGCTGTCGTTCACCGACGCGATCACGACCGTCTACAAGTACGTGCTCGGCATGGCGATCATCGCCTTCGTGCTGACCTGGTTCATCCCGGTGCTGCCGTTGCGGCGGACCTTCGAGAGTGCGCCGCCGGAAGGGTGAGAGTGGTGATGTCCAGATTGGACATCATCGGCCATATGGCCTAGTGTGAGCATGTGAACGTGCACCTGACCCCGGAGTTGAAAAAGCTCGTCGAGGACGAAGTGGCTTCTGGCAACTACGCCTCGGCGAGCGAGGTGATCCGTGAAGGCCTCAGGCTGCTTATAGAGGAACGGAAGTGGCGCCAAGAGGCGCGCACGAAGCTCGCCGAGGGGCTCGCTCAGGTCAGGGCCGGCCAGTTGATCGACGGTGTCGAGGCTATTGAGCGACTCAGAAGGCGCATCGATTCCCGCAAGACTGATTAGCAATGAGGGCCCTACGCCTATCTCTCGCGGCGGCGGCGGACCTTGAGGGTATTGTCGATTACCTAGTCATGGAAGCGGGACGCGCTAATGCGCATTCGTTACTCTCGGACTTAGTGTCGGCATTCGATCTGCTGGCTACCTCGCCATGGATCGGTCATGTACGCCCAGATCTGATCGAGAATGAGGTCCGATTCTGGATCGTCCACCGGTACTTGATTGCATACGTCGCCAGTTCTGAGGTAGTCGACATCGTGCGAGTCCTACATGGCAGTCGTGATCCAGGGAATCTCGGTGAAGATATCCGTCGAGGACGGGTATGACGTGCTAGCGGCGTTGGCCTAAACCCTGGGTTCTCACCAACCCCTATCATTCGAGCATGAACCAATCCGTCGCGGAGGCCCTGCTCGACCTGGCGAGTCGGTTGAGAGGCCCTGACGGCAAGACGGTCCAAGACGAGCTCGAACGCCGCTACCCTGAGCTGGAGGTGACCATCGCCTGGCTCGGCGAGCAGGGGCGCGTCGACGACGCCGTCCGTCTCGTTGCCACGCTGGGGCCTTTCTGGATGGGTGCCAAGCGCCTCGAAGAGGGTTGCGACTGGTTCGACCACGTCTTGACGCTGCCAGGTTGCACGGCCACGGTCCGCGGCACCGCCTGCTTCCATGCTGGCCTGCTGGCTACGTGGAAGGGTGACGACGCCTTGGCCGTCGCCCGACACCGAGAGGCGGTGGTCATCGGCAGCGAGCACGGCCTCGCGTCCATCGCCGCACAAGCGCTGACGGGGCTCGCCCGCATCGCGTTGCGCTCGGCCGATACAGCCGAGGCTCGCCGCCTGTGCCGCGAGGCGCTCGACCTCACCGAAGGCACCGAAGATAGGGTCGCTCGGTCCAACGCCTTGCACGTCATGGGCGTCGCTGCGCAGATGGCCGGCGACCTGCTCGAGGCCCGCGAGTTGATGGGCGAGCGCCTGGCCATGGCGCGCGAGCTGGGACAGATCGCGGCCGTAGCCTCGGAAGCCGGCAACCTCAGCATGGTCGAGCGCCAACTCGGCAACCTGGACGGGGCGGAGGAGTTGGCTCGCGAGAGCCTGGCGATAGACCTCGCCTCCGCTCGTGCCCGGGGCGCTGCGCTGGACCAGGCCGCTGCCGTCGAGTACGCGATAACGTCCGCTGACTGAGGTGCGCGTGTCGAAGGTATTGGAACTGGACGTCATCGTCGTCGGAGCCGGCATCGTCGGCGCAGCCTGCGCGTTCCGCCTCTCGGCCCGCGGCCTCAAGGTGCTCGTCATCGACGCGGCTCCCGCGCCCGCGACCGGCTCGACCGGCAAGAGCGCCGCCGGGGTCAGGGTGCAGTTCACCAGCGAGACCAACGTGCGGCTGTCGTGGGAGAGCATCAGGGAGTACCGCGACTTCGAGGCGCTCAGCGGCGAGAGCGCCGAGTACCGTCCGATCGGCTACCTGTTCCTCGTCCCGCCCGAGTCGGCGGCCAGCCACCTGGCCGGCCTGGCGGTCCAGCGGAGCGTCGGCGCGCCGGTGGAGGCGCTGGCGCTCGACGACGCCCAGCGCCTCGTCGCGTTCGATCCGGCGGGCGTCGCCGTAGCGACCTACGGGCCCGCCGACGGCGTCATCGACCCTCACCGCGTCACCCTCGCCTACCTACGCCTGGCGCGCGAGCTCGGCTGCGAGGTCCTGCTCGAGTGCCCGTTGGTGTCGGCCGAGCGAGAAGGCGGAGCCTGGCGAGTAAGGACGCCGCAACGCGAACTGCTCGCGAGCCACGTCGTCAACGCTGCCGGCCCCTGGGCGGGCGAGGTGGGCCGCAGGGCCGGACTCGACGTCCCGGTCAGCCCGGTCAGCCGCATGGTGTTCACCACGACGCCGTCGTTCGCGGGCGTCACCTACCCGCTCACGGTCGACGTCGCGACGGGCTTCTACCTGCGCAGCGAGGGCGCCAGGGTGATCATGGGCCGCTCCAACCCGCGGCAGGAGCCGGGGTTCTTCGAGGGCGTCGACTGGGGCTGGCTCGACTCGGTCCTGGAGCCGGGCGTCGCGCGCTTCCCTTGGCTCGCCGACGCCAGCCTCGACCGGCGCGCGTGCTGGTGGGGCTACTACGAGGTGACCCCAGATCACAACCCGATCCTGGGCGCGATGCCGGGGGCCGAAGGCTGGGTCAACGCCTGCGGCTTCTCGGGCCACGGGGTGCAGCAGGCGGCCGCGGTCGGCAGGCTCATCGCCGAGGAGATCGTCGATGGCCGTGCGCACAGCATCGACATCGACCCTCTGAGGATCGAGCGGTTCTCGCGGCAAGATCGCGACCCATCCGCCCGTGCCGCCGAGAGCCACATCGTCTAGCCGCGAGGTAGTCCGCAAGCTGCAACGCCGCTGAAACGCGCCTCCGGGAGCATGGATCCTGGAGGTACACAACATGTCTCACTTCGCTCCGTTGGTCGCCAGCGCAGGTAGCCGGCGCCTCTCCAAGGATCCTAGGTGAGGTCGAGAGTCGCTGCGTCGGCGCTCGTCCTGGCTGCGGTCTTCACCATGAGCCTCGTATCGGCGCAAGCGGAGATCACTTCGATCGAGCAGCTCAGGGCGGCCGCGGCATCCGGCGGCAGCTACACCCTGCCGGTGGGCAGCATCTTCATCGACGAGCCCGTGGTCGTGACATCCGAGCTGACCATCGCGGGCGTGGGCGCGAACGACAGCATCCTGATCGTCAGGGGGGCGCGAGTTGGGCTCATCGTTCAGCCAGAAGGGAACCTGACCCTCAGCGGGCTGTGGGTCGACGGCGGACCGGCCGATACCCCGGGCGGAGCCGATCTGATCCAGGTCGCCGGCCGCCTCGTGGTCAGGGAGAGCCGCATCGCCGGCGGGCGCTTCGAGCAGGTCGGCAACAAGCCCTACGGCGTCGGATCGGGCGTGTACGTCGCGCTGGGTGGAGTCGCGACGCTCATCAACGTCTCGCTCGAGCGCAACGCCCTGGCCGCGGTAGAGGTCGACCACGACGCTACGATCGAGCTGGCGAGCAGCTTCGTGCGCAACAACCTCAACGGCATCGTCGTCGAGGGCGCCGCGCGCGCCACCCTGATCCAGAACTACATCCACAGCAACGTAGCGGTGGGCCTGACGATCCGCGGCAATGCCGTAGCCACCGTGGCGAACAACACCATCGAGGCGAACGGCCGGCGCCAGGACGAGAACGGCGTCGCCTACGACGGCACCAGGATCCTCGGAAGCGCCCAGGTGACTCTCGCCAACAACCACTTCAACGCCAACCCGCGCTTCGCTCTGTCGGTGTCGGGCAACGCCAACGTGATGGCGAGCGGCAACCACTTCGAGAACAACGGCGGGTTCTCGGAGCGCGAGACTAAGCACCACTCCGCTCTGCTCATCGCCGGCGATGCGACCTACTCCGGGAACGGCGAGCGCTTCAGCAGCAACCCGGGCGGCGCGATGGAATTGACCGCCAACGCCCGCGCCTCGCTGTTCGGAGCCGTGCTGCGCCAGACCGCCTCGAACGCCAGCATCTTCTTGGACGAGGCCAGCTCGCTGACGCTCGAGAACGGCGACGTGGAGGGCAACGAGGGGCCGATCGTCGTCCGGGGCCAGAGCGCGAGGCTTCAGGTCAGCGGCGGCAGGTTCGTCGGCTCCGGCGGCCACGCCTTCTACCTGGCGGGTGGAGAAAGCATCATCCAGGGCGCCGAGATCCTCGGGAACGCCGGGGTGGCGGTCAGGGTCGCCCGCGCCGCCGCCGCAACCGTGCACGGGAGCCTCGTCGCCAACAACGGCTCCGGCATCGTGTTCTTAGACGACTCGCGCGGTGACGTCAGGGGCAACAGGGTCGAGAACAACCGGTCGAACGGTATCGCGTTCGCCGACGCCAGCTCCGGCGTCATGGTCGACAACGCGGTGGTTCACGCGCCGGGCGAGGGCGCCGCGATCTTCGTCGGGGCCGGCCTGACCGTGACCGCGCAGGGCAACACCGAGACGACGCCTTGAGCTGAGCCGCTCCGACCGGCACAGGGCCGGCGCTCTGATTCGTCAGGGCGCCGGCTCGTTCGTATACTCGTCCGATATGGCCAAGCGCATCGGGTTCCTGTCGTTCGGCCACTGGACGCCCTCGCCACATTCGCAGACGCGGTCGGCCGCAGACGCGCTGCTGCAGTCGATAGACCTCGCCGTCGCCGCCGAGGGGCTCGGCGCCGACGGCGCCTACTTCCGCGTGCACCACTTCGCGCGCCAGCTCGCCTCGCCGTTCCCGCTGCTGGCAGCGATCGG